>JALVIU010000111.1 GCA_027028665.1 Candidatus Atribacteria bacterium
TGGGTTATGGAGATTGAAAAAGAAATATAAAAGAGATAGGGTAAATTGGAAAAGAATCATATTCTTTTATATATTATTTGGTTTTTTGCTTTATAGAGGGGCCTTATTTTTATTTACAACGGATTACCTTTCCTTACAAAAAGTAAAGATAGATGGATTTAAGGTGCTTACACCATCATATATAGTGGAGATTTCAGGTCTTAAGGCAGGTACCAATTTATTACTTATAAATACAAAGAAGATAAAAGAAAACTTGTTAAGTGATCCGTGGATAAAAAGTGCAATAATAAAAAAGAGATTTCCCCATGGCTTATATATATATATAGAGGAACGGATACCTTTTTGTATTGTAACAGATGAAAAAAAAGGCGTTGTATTAAGCAGTGACTGCATCGCTCTTACGCAAAATATAAAGCCTTTTTATTTTTTAAGAAAGATTTTTTGGAAAAAAATAGACTTTTCTAGTATTTTTATAGGAAAACCTATTGAAAATAAACAGTTATGTGATAGTATATATATTATTAAACTATTTGACCAAAAATTTCCAGGATATTTAAAAGGAATAGAGATTAAAAATGGTGTGTACATAAAGATATATATAAAGGGTAATCTTACTGTTATAGTTGGCAGTAAAGAAGATATAAAGAAGAGGGAAAAATTTATTTTGTTGAAAAAAATTCTTGAAAGAAGACCTAAGGGATTAAGAGTATTAGATTTAAGGTATAAAAAAGGTATTATAGGAAAATAGATCTGGGGGAGTTGCAAATGAGTAGATATGACAATATAGTAGGTATTGATCTTGGAACATCAAAGACGTGTGTGGCTATTGCTGAGGTGGTAGATGAACATAGTTTTGAACTTATAGGTACAGGAACATCTGATTCAAAAGGGGTAAATTCTGGCATCATTGTAAATATAGATGAAGCTACTGATACCATAGTAGATGCACTTGATAAGGCAATAGATATGGCAGGAAGAGTAAAGGTGAGGGATGTTATTATAAATATCTCTGGAAAGCATATAAGATCATTTGATAGTAATGCAACTGTCAATATTGCAAGAGGAAAGGGTGCAATTATTACCGAGGCAGATGTGAAAAGAGTGATAGATGCTGCAAGGGTGAATGCATCTTCAGGTGATGAAGGAGAAATAATACATGTCCTTCCTCGCAATTTTATAGTAGATAGTGAAAGTGGTATTCAAAATCCTGTTAATATGTCAGGTTCAAAACTTGAAGTGGATGCGCTCATTGTAACCAGTAACCCTATAACTGTTAGGAATTTGAGAACAGCATTTGATAATGCAGATCTATATGTTTCTGATATGGTAGTAAGTGCACTTGCATCAGGTGAGACTGTATTATCTCTTGCAGAAAAAGAGCAGGGAACAGCAATAATAGATATAGGAAGTGGCACTATAGATATTGGCGTGTTTAGTGATGGAAATCTTGTATATACGCGTGTTATTCCAGGAGGAGCGAGATATATAACAAGTGATATATCCATAGGTTTTAAGATACCCTTTGAAGATGCAGAAAAATTAAAAATTACACATGGGAATGCCCTGCCAGAATTTATAGATAAAAATTCTACAGTAAAGGTGGATATAAGTGGTGTGCATGAGAGAGAGATAAGTGTATATGAGCTAAGTAAAGTGATAGAGGCAAGGGCAATAGAGCTTTTATCTCTTGCAAAGAAGGCCCTTGATGTTTCAGGATATATGAGGTATGTAAGAAATGGAGGTATAGTGCTTACAGGCGGTTTCTCTTTGTTAAAAGGTGTAGATAAGGTAGCAGAGCGGATATTCGAAACAGGTGTAAGAGTAGGATTCCCAAACTATACAGGACCACTGTTTGAAATGGTAAATAGTCCAATTCACTCCACTGTGATGGGACTTCTTTCTTACGGGGTCAAAAATGAAAGAGACAGGGAGTCAGGTTATGGAGGTCCTCTTGATAGGATATTAGAATTTGTGAGGAAAATTTTTGGAGATATATTCTGAAGTTTGAGGGTAAGGAGGGATATCAATGTATAGAAATATGTCTGAAGAACTGGATATCCATGCAGATATCAGGGTAATAGGGGTTGGTGGCGGTGGCTGCAATGCTGTAAATAGGATGATTGAGGCAGGGCTTAGAGGAGTTAGATTTATTGCTGTAAACACAGACGCTCAGGCCTTACTGGAATCCAATGCAGAGGATAAATTGCAGATCGGAAATAAGCTTACAAAGGGGCTTGGAGCAGGTTCTGATCCAGAGATTGGCAAAAAGGCCGCAGAAGAGGATAGGGAGAAATTAAGAAAACTTGTCGAAGGAGCAGATATGGTATTTATTACAGCAGGTATGGGTGGTGGTACAGGTACAGGTGCCGCACCTGTTATCGCAGAGATAGCAAAAGAAGCTGAAGCACTAACCATAGCTGTTGTTACAAGGCCTTTTCTTTTTGAAGGGGTAAAGAGGGCAGAGATTGCAGAAAAAGGCATAAGGGAATTAAGAAGTAAAGTAGATGCGCTTATAGTAGTTCCAAATCAGAGACTTATTGAAATAAATGAGAATAGGCTTGCACTGGATGAGGCATTTAAACTTGCAGATGAAGTTCTCTTAAATGGGGTTCAGGGCATATCTGATCTCATTACACTTAAGGGAGTTATAAACCTTGATTTTGCAGATGTAAAGACCATAATGAGGAATGCAGGAACAGCTCTTATGGGTATAGGTACTGGTAATGGAGAAGACAGGGCTGTTAAGGCAGCTGCCAATGCTATAAGCTCCAAGCTTCTTGAGACATCTATAAAAGGTGCGAAGAGGGTACTTATGAATTTTGTAGCATCAAGAGACCTCCGTATGGATGAGGTGAACGAAGCTGCAGAGTATGTAAGAAAGGAGACCGCTCCAGATTCCCATATTATTTGGGGATTTAGATATGATGATAATTTAAAGGATGAGGTAAGAATTACCGTTATTGCAACAGGTTTTGAAGATTCAGATTATACAGAAGAGTTACCAGAAATAGAAGATACAGGTATAATGGATGTATCAGAGGGTAATAATGGCTCCTCTCCCCGTCGTAAAGTGAGAAGAGATGTGGGGTCAAGGGAAGACGATTTTGATGATCTTAAACCATCAGAACAACCTCTGTATATTCCTGGTGGTATAAGGAGATAAAAAGGATAGGTGATATGGGGTGATTAAAAATATCTCCCTATCTGATCCATACATGTATTATAGACTTGATCCAGGTGAGGTGGGGCCCACCTTACCTGTTCGGGCAAAAGAAAGTATTATGCATGTAGCATCTCATGAGGCGGCAAATCTTGCCCGTATGAAGTATGATGCCTGGAGTAGAGGTGGAATTGTGGTGTATGAACATCTCCACCTTGATTATACTAAACGGGGCAATTTTATTGCTGCATCATCTGGGTATTCAGAGGTGAGAGTAATTTATCCAAACAGAAAAGGAAATACATCTTCTATATATCCGGAACATTGTGATCAAGATGCAGCTTCTCCAGGGGATAAAGATACTCTTTTAGATCCTTTTAAAAATAAGAAAGCCCTTCTTAAATATATAGAAGACATAAAGGTAAATAAGGAGATAGAGGAAGCAGAGGAGAAGGTGGATACACTTCTTGCAAAGGTAAATAACATAGCTACACCTAACAAGGTAAAAGAGGCAATAAAGGCTTATAAGATGATGATTGCTCTCGCAAAATCCTTTGCAAAGAGTAATCATGGGAAAAAACTTGCAGAGAGTATGGTAGCATCTATAAAAAATAAGGTTAATCTGTTGACATAGACAGGTTGTTTATATAAAATAAATAAGATAAAAAGATAAATTTGTCCACCGCATATGCGGTGGTTATTTTTATAAAGGGGGTTTAACATGGCAGAATCTACTATGGATAAGGTTTACAACCCTAAGGATGTAGAAGATAAGTGGTATAAATATTGGGAAGAAAATAAGTTGTTTAAAGCAGAAGTAAGAAGGGATAAAGAGCCCTTTTCTATAGTTATCCCTCCTCCAAATGTAACTGGTTCCCTTCACATTGGACATGCCCTTGTAAACACTCTTCAAGATGTAATAGTGAGGTTTAAGAGGATGCAGGGGTATGAAACTTTATGGCTTCCAGGAACTGATCATGCAGGAATTGCTACACAAAATGTGGTAGAGAGAGAAATTGCAAAAGAGGGTCTTACAAGACATGATCTGGGTAGAGAAGAATTTATAAAGCGGGTGTGGGAGTGGAAAGAAAAGTATGGAAGCAACATTATAAATCAGCTTAAGAAACTTGGTGCATCTTGTGATTGGTCACGAGAAAGGTTTACTCTTGATGAAAAACTTTCTCGTGCTGTGCGTGAAGTATTTGTTACCCTGTATAATGAGGGACTTATATATAAGGATGACTATATTATCAACTGGTGCCCAAGATGTCAGACAGCACTTTCTGATCTTGAAGTAGAGCATAAAGAGGTAGATGGAAAGCTATATTATATAAAATACCCTGTAAAAGGGGAGGATGATTATATAGTAATTGCTACAACAAGACCTGAGACAATGCTTGGTGATGTGGCAGTTGCAATAAACCCCCATGATGAACGGTATGAAAAATATAGAGGGAAAAAGGTAATATTGCCCATTATGGAAAGAGAGATTCCTATTATAGAAGATGAATATGTTGATATGGAATTTGGTACAGGTGCACTGAAGATTACCCCATATCATGACCCAAATGACTATGAAGTGGCAAAAAGACATAATTTAGAGGGTATAAATATATTTAACATAGATGCAACTATAAATGAAAATGGGGGAAAGTATAAAGGCCTAACAAGGGAAGAGGCAAGGGAGAAGATAGTAGAGGAGTTAAAGGAAAAAGGGCTCCTTGTGAAAATAGAGGAGTATGTACATAGTGTGGGACATTGTTACAGATGTCATACAGCCATAGAGCCATATCTTTCCTCTCAGTGGTTTGTAAAGATAAAACCTCTTGCAGAACCTGCTATATCTAAGGTAAAAGAGAAAGAGATAACATTTACACCAAAGAGATGGGAAAAGGTCTATTTTGACTGGATGGAAAATATAAGGGATTGGTGTATATCTCGTCAGATCTGGTGGGGACACAGGATTCCTGTGTGGTATTGTAAAGATTGTGGCACATATTCTGCAAGTGTAGAGGATCTAAAGGTATGTCCTAAATGTGGAAGCACAAATATTGCTCAAGAAGAGGATGTACTGGATACATGGTTTAGCTCTGCACTCTGGCCATTTTCTACCTTAGGATGGCCTGATAAGACAGAGGACCTTGACTATTTCTATCCAACATCACTGCTTGTTACAGGATTTGATATTATCTTTTTCTGGGTAGCCAGAATGATTATGATGGGACTTAAATTTATGGGTGATGTCCCCTTCAGGAAGGTTTTTGTAAATCCCCTTGTAGGAGATGAAGAGGGGAAGAAGATGAGTAAAACAAAGGGGAATGTGGTTGACCCCCTTATCATAATAGATAAATATGGTGCAGATGCATTAAGATTTACCCTTGCATCCCTTACCACAGATGTAAATTATATTAAACTCTCTGAGACAAAGATAGAAGGGGCAAGGAATTTTGCCAATAAGATCTGGAATGCATCAAGGTTTATATTGAGTAATTTTGAAGATTTCTCACCCTATGAATATGAACTTTCAGATTTTGATTTGACTATTGCAGATAGGTGGATTTTAAGCAGGATAAATAAGGTATCTAAAGAGGTAACAGAGGAGCTTGAGAGGTTTTCTTACTCAGAGGCGGCACTTACCCTATACGACTTTTTCTGGAGGGAATTTTGTGACTGGTATATAGAGATTTCCAAGGTGGATCTATACGGAGATGATGATAAGGCAAGGAATAAGACAAGGAAGATACTCCATCTGGTACTTGAGGCATCTCTTAAGCTTCTACATCCATTTATGCCATTTATTACAGAAGAGATATGGCAGAGGATGCCCCATAAGGGAACAAGTATTATGATATCTGAATGGCCAGTGGTTGATGAGTCACTATTTGATGAGATCGCAGAGGGCTCTATGACAAAGGTTCAGGATATAATAAGGGTAATACGTAATCTTAAGGCAGAGATGAATATCTCTATCCAGAAAAGAACAGATATTATCATAAATGTAATTTCAGACAAAGAGGCAGTTAAGCTAATAAGTGATGCACTTCCATATCTTGAACTTGCAAAAGTAGGAAAGGTAGATATAGTATACAAGAAGGGAGAAAGACCTAAACTTTCATCTATTGGTGTAACACAGGATGCAGAGATCTATATGCCTCTTGAGGGACTTATCGATATAGAAAAGGAGAGGGCTCGTCTTTCTAAAGACCTTGCAAAGGTAGAAAAAGAGCTTGAACGCACCAGGAGGAAGCTTGATAATCCTAATTTTATAAACAAGGCAAAGAAAGAGGTAGTAGAGAAGGAAAAGAGGATCTATGAAGAGCTTTCGGATAAAAAGAAGAGGATAGAGGAGATCCTTGAGTTTTTGAAGGACGGAAAATAAGTGGACTATAAAGAATCCCTTTCTTATCTTGATGGCCTTTCCCGATTTGGGTCAAGGCCAGGGCTTACAACTATTCAATATCTGTTGTACCTTATTGGGAATCCGGAGAGAAGGCTAAAAATAATACATATAGCAGGGACAAATGGTAAAGGCTCTACCTCTTCTATGTTATCCCGGGGACTTAAAGAGGTGGGGTATCGGGTAGGTACATATACATCACCCCATCTCTTTAGTATAAGGGAGAGAATAAAGATAGATGGAGAAGATGTAGAAGAGAAAGAGTTCGCCCACCTTATTACATTTTTGCATCCTTATATAGAAAGGGTAGCAAATAAAGAAGGCTGTTTCCATCCTACATTCTTTGAAACCCTTACGGCAGCTGCTTTTTATTATTTTGCTCAAAAAGATGTCGATATAGTAGTACTTGAAACAGGTATGGGAGGGAGATTTGACGCAACAAATGTGGCATATCCCCTTATCTCTGTAATCACACATGTTGCCAGGGATCATACCAATTTTTTGGGATATAAACTGGAAAAGATTGCAGAGGAGAAGTGTGGGATCATAAAAGGGGGAATACCTGTTGTAAGTGCCAGACAGGAGGGGAGTGTAAAAAAGGTTATAGAAGAAAATGCCTTATATAAAGGCTCTCCTGCCTATTTCGCAGAAGGAAAGGCAGATATTCTAAAGGTAAATATAGATGGTACCACTTTTATTTATAAAGATCTCTATGGAGGGAAACATAATGTAGAGATATCACTTATTGGTCCTCATCAGATGGATAATGCCGCACTTTCCCTGTATACTGCAGAAATCCTAAAGTACCATTGGGATTATGATATAACTCTTGATATATTTATAAGAGGAATAAAAAAGGTTTGGTGGCCTGGGAGATTTCAAGTTTTAAGAAGAAATCCTTATATAATTCTGGATGGTGCGCATAATGTAGATGGGGTGAAGAGGCTTGTTGAAACCTTAAAACTGGTATTTCCAGATAAGAAAGTTGTCCTGCTTATGGGTGTTCTAAGAGATAAAGAATATAGAAAGATGGCATCACTACTTTCCCCTTTTGTAAAAAAGGTTATACTTACTACTCCAGAGAGTGATAGGGCCCTTTCTCCATATATATTAAAGGAGGAATTTGAAAAATTTACAGATATAGATGTAGATGTTATACCTTCACCTATAGATGCGATAAAATATACAGAGAAACTCCTTGGTAGAGATGAAATACTATTGATCACGGGTTCCTTGTATCTTATAGGATTAATCGGTAGATATATTATGAGATATGAAAAAACATGAACAATATATACTCTTTGGTATTATAGTTTTAATTATAGGAATAGGTATCTTCTCTTTTTTGTACATAGAGAAGAGGTTTTCCTTTACTAAGATAGTAATAGAAGAGGCAACACCTACAACTACTTCCTATATTATCATTCATGTAGCAGGAGAGGTGAAAAACCCAGGGGTGTATAAGCTTCCTGGGGGTAGTAGGGTATATGAGGCCATAGAGGCAGCAGGGGGTGCATTGAAAGATGCCATACTGGATAAGTTAAATCTTGCTCGAGTATTGAAAGATGGCGAAAAGGTCAATGTACCAAAAAATTATAATACTGGCCAGGTCCTTTCAGGTAGAAAGAAAAGGATTGATATAAATGAAATGGATAAAGAGGAGCTTAAGAGATTACCTGGTGTAGGGGAAAAACTTGCAGAGAGGATAATAAAATATAGAGAAACATATGGACCATTTAAAAGTATAGATGATCTAAAACAGGTATCCGGGATCGGTGATAAGAAATTAGAAGATATAAAGAACTATCTAAATTCACAATAGAGCTCTATAAAAGACCTCTTTTATTCTTTGCCCTCTTTTATCTTTTAGGAATTTTATATGCAATTATCTATTGGTCACATTTATTTTTCTTATTTACAATTCTTCTTTTCATCCTTTTTGTTACATTATTTATCCTAATAAAGTCGAAAAAATCGGTACTATTAGCCCTCCTTCTACTTGGAATAGGATTTCTAAACTTCTCCTTTCATGGTTATTTTTTACCCTCTAAGATTACATATTTCAATTATAAAGTACTTACCCTTGAAGGTAAGGTATTGGCCCTTAAAAAGAGTGAATCCTTTTCTTCCTTTATACTAAAAGGTTTTCCCTCTATCCATGTATACACAAAGGGTCCTATTAACATAAATGAGGGGGATAGTGTAAAGGTCTTATATATTAAAGTCCATCCCATATCTGAGAAGAACTATCCCCAATATCTGAGAAACTATTATAAGAGGATGGGGGTCTATCTTTATGGATGGGTGGATGGAGGGAATATAAAAGTCCTTGGGTATAAACACCCATTTTCTCTATATATCCACCGTTTGAGAAGAAGGATAAAAGGTGTATTTACCAGTGTCCCTATAATAGGGGCATTTGTATTGGGTAAGGAGATGGATATTTCACAGGACATACGGGACTTGTTTGCCCGATTAGGCATTGTTCATCTCTTTGCCGTATCCGGTCTTCACTTTGGCCTTATATTTTTGTTTCTTGTCTTTTTAGGAGGCCTTTTCTGGGATAGAAGGAGGTCATCTATTATATCTTTTGTTATTCTTACATTTTATCTTTTTATTGTAGGAACACACCCTTCTGTAGTAAGAGCATATATAATGATAAGTACATATGTATTTGCTATATTTTTCTATAGGAGATATGATTTTTTACAGGCCCTCTCCCTGGCCTTGATTATTATACTCCTTATTAACCCATTGGAGATTGAAGACCCGGGATTTTTACTTTCATTTTCCTCTGTTTTGGCAATATATCTATTTGATAAAGTAGTGGATAGGGAGTTGATTATATACCCCTTTTATTTATTGTTTCTTACTCTTTGGCTCTGGATCTTTAATTTTCCTATAGTTGTGAATTTCTTTCATAGGGTACCCCTTTTCTCTATACTATTTTCTCCTCTCCTTACACTCCTTGCATCCCTTTTTGTGATATATGCATTTTTCATCTCTCTGGTATCCCTTGTACACCCTATTACTGCCATTTCCCTTTTATCCCTTATAAAACCCTTCATAGGATACTATAAACAGATCATGTACTTTATAGACCGTATTCCCCTTTCTTCTTATATATTCCCCCATATTCCCTTTTTCCTTATATTCATATGGTATGCCTTGATTTTTCTTATTCTTTATCTTTTGAAAAAGGGTTCCTGGCAAAAGATTCTTTTTGTCTCCTTATCTCTTGTCTTTCTTATACTTTTGTATAATCTATTTCCCCATCCATTAAATATGGATTTTATATATGTAGGTGAAGGTGATAGCATATTTATTCACCCTCCTGGAGGGGCGAACATCCTTGTGGATGTAGGCTCACAAAAGGGTGGAGATTATGTGGCATCTTTTCTTAAAAGAAGAGGTGTGAATAGGATCGATTTTCTGTTTTTGACACACCCTGATATTGACCACTGGGGTGGGGTGGAAGACCTATTGGATACATTTGATATAGGAGAGGTATTTATAAATGGCCAAAAAACAGATGATGAGGGATACAATCTACTTCTTCTTAATCTTAGAGAAATAGGTGTTCCGGTAAGGTCTGTCTCTGTTGGGGATAAAATATACATAGGAGATAGCCTGATATTTTCCATATTAAACCCCCCTTCTTATAGGTATTTTGAAAAGGATAACAATAATTCCATTGTTATTGGCCTAAGATACGGCAACTCTTCTGCTGTCTTGACAGGGGATCTTGAGGCAAAAGGGGAGAGGTATCTAATTGACCATCACCTTCTTTCTCACTATGATATACTTAAGGTGGCACACCATGGGAGTAAAAGCTCTACTACCCCCTCTTTTTTAGATGCTATAACACCATATTGTGCAGTTATATCTGTTGGGAAAAATAGATATAGACATCCATCAAAAAAGGTTGTAAAATTAATACCACAAAAGGGCGTTGATCTTTACAGAACAGACATAGATGGGGATATAGAGTGTCTTACATATGGGCATAGATGGAAGATATTTACAAAAAGAACAAAAAAGAGGAGGATTTATGGATTATCAGAGGGCTATTAGTTACTTGAGAAAGGGGAAGATCCTTCCCTTATATATCTTAATAGGTAATGAGTTTTTACTCAAGGAACATTTTATAGATATCCTTTCTAAGGTGATACTTAAAGATAATATATCACCTCTGAACTATAAAGTGGTGTATGGTTCTGATTTTGAGCCATCTTTGTTTTCTATGTTTTTAAAGACAGGTTCTTTATTTGGTGGAAAAAAGCTCTTTGTACTTAAAAATTACTCAGAGATGAAGCCAGCTCATAGAAAGGTATTTTTGAAATTTTTAGAAGAATTTATAAATAAGAATGTAAAGAATATACTTGTTATTACAGATACAGAAATGAGTAAGGGCCCTATTTTAGATATAGGTAAGAAAAAAGGACTTGTTATAGAGTTTGATATACCTAACTTTGAAACCCTTGTAAGTTGGGTGAGAAGTGGCATAGAGACAAAGGGAAAGAGGATAGATGAGGATGCTATCTACCTTCTTCTTGCACACAGGAATAATGAGCTTTTGAGTATAAAAAATGAGATAGACAAGCTCATTATTTATGCAGGTGATGAAGATGTAATAACTGTTGGGATGGTGAAGGCTCTATTAGGGCTTAGAAAAGGGGTAACCATTTTCGATCTTATATCTGCCATAAGAGAAAGAGATGGCATAGGCGCACTCTTTATCCTTCGAGAGCTTATGTATGAGGAGCCTATACAAAAGATAGTATACTCTATAGAAAATGAGATAAAAAAGATGATAACAATAAAAATACTTATGGGAAAAGGAGCAGACTATAATACTATAAAACAAAAGATGGGGCTATCTACTCATGTACTAAACGAGATAATAGCCCATCTTCCACAGTTTTCTAAAGAAGAGCTTATATATTTTTTAAAATTAATATATAAAACCCATTTATCCTCGAGAGAAAATTATACATTAAGTACAGTAATTGCTGAAAATTTAATAAAAGAGATTACGCAGTCTCAGTAGCTACCTGAACCTCTTTGGAGGCATTGGCTTCTTTAGATTCTTTAAATGCCGCATTGAACCTCTTCATAAGTCTTGACTTCTTTCTTGCTGCCTCATTTCTATGCCATATACCCTTAGTTACTGCTTTATCCATTTCCTTTAATGTAATAAGTAAATTTTTTTCTGCCCTTTCTTTGTCTTTTTCTTCGATTGCTATCCATACTTTTTTTCTAAATGTCTTTATTCTACTTTCTACAGATTTATTTCTAACCCTTCTTTTAGCCGCCTGCTTTATTGCCTTAATTACCGATCTTTTATTAGCCAATTTCTTCTACCCCTTTCCTTTATGTTTTTTGTTTATATAAATAAAAATGCCGAAGGCCGGAGTCGAACCGGCACGGGCTCAACGCCCGCTGGATTTTGAGTCCAGTGCGTCTGCCAATTTCGCCACTTCGGCATTAATTTTAGCATATAAATTATACGCAATTTATTATATTTTGTCAATAGGTATATCAAGCATTTTTAAATCCCTTTTAGGAAAGTTTCTTTTTCTTCTTTATGGTATGCAACTACACAGTTCTTTCCCATATTTTTCCCCTTATATAATGCGATATCAGCCATTTTAATATAATCTTCAATGTCAAGAGACGAATCTGTATACTCTACTACCCCTAACGTAATAGTATAATATATTTCTTTTTGTTCGCAAAAGGCAGGATTTTGTATAATATTTTCTCTCAATCTCTCTGCAATTATTGTAGCTTCTTTTAGACGTGTTTTCGGGAGGAGTATAAGAAACTCTTCCCCACCCCACCTTGCAGCTATGTCATATTTTCTTAATACAAATTGCATAATGGCTGAAATTCTTTTAAGTACAATATCTCCACACTTATGTCCATAGGTGTCATTTATTTTTTTAAAGTTATCTATATCGCCTAATATAAGGGAAAAGGGTTCACTATTTCTTCTTGCTCTTTCTATCTCTGATTCTATTTTTTCAAATATATCTCTTCTATTGGAAAGGCCTGTAAGAGAATCCTTTCTTGATAGATATTCCAGTTTTTTATTTACTTTTGAGAGTTCTTTATTATATAACTCAAGCTCCCTCTTTATTTTACTGTGACTTGAAAGAAGGGATGAAAGTAGAAATACAGTAAATAATCCTAATGTCATTGCTCCAAATACATTGTTTGAGAGGGCCCGATATGAATCGCCAGAATTTGCAATTTCTGGATAGTGGAGCTCCAGCATAAAAAATACCATTAACGTAAGAAAAGATATCGTAATTAATATAGTTTTTACCCATTTGTCAAGCAAAATTGTAGTAAGTGTTATATACCCCAAGAAATAAAATGTCACGGTTTCTCGTATGCCTCCATCATATTTCCAAAATATAGGCATAAATAATAAAAGTGATCCAAAAGCTATAAACTTAGATATATTATATAGGTCTTTTTTGAAGTAGATGAAGAGAGAAAGTAATAAAATTATTGTTAAAATTAGAGAAGATATGGTGATTATAGACTCTGCTTTAATAAGTATATTAATTATGGTACTTATTGAGAATACCCCTGTACTTATTATAATGCTCGCTCCATATATACTTTTTTTAATCTCTTTATTATTTTTATTCATCGATACAAATATCTAACACTCCTTTAAAATATAGATGCTCATTTTTTAAAAAAAGTAAAATAGGATATGTTTCTACTCCAAATTTTATTGATTCAAGAAATAATGCGTAAAATTCAGGATCCAGATCTTTATTTATAGAGAAGCATCTACTATTTGGCCTTAAAACCAAAAATAGAAGGATTCCTCTTTTTCCTGTTTTCTTCAGATTTGTAAGATTTTTAAGGTGTTTTTGTCCCCTTTTAGTAGGAGCATCTGGAAATAAAGCAATACCATTTTTTTCTAAAGTACACCCTTTTACCTCTACCCAAATCTCTTCTTTTTTTGTCTGGATTAGAAAATCTAATCTATCTTTTCCTATTCTTGGTTCAGGTTTTATAGTCTTTAAGTTTTTAATATTATCTATAAGACTCTTTTTAAAGAGTATCTTTGCTATCTTATTATGATATCCTGAATTTGTAAGGACTTCTTCCCCTTTATATACTGTACTTACTATATCCCATTTTGTTTTTCTATGCGGATCGTCCTTTTTCGTAAGAAATACTTTATTTCCAGGGTAAAGTAGATCTTTTAATCTTCCTGAATCATGAATATGTACGAAGACATTTTTTTCTTTATATGGAGATACTATATCTACTATACCAAGGAATCTATTTTCCCTTTTTACGAAGATACCTTCTGCATCTTTTGGAATTTGAAGGATGAGGGGGTTCATATATTTAATTTTTCTTTTATTTTCTTTGCAGAGGCCACCGCATTTTTTGTATCACCATGTATACATATAGTATCAAATGAAATGGGAATAACCTTACCTGTAATAGTCCTTATCTTTTTTTCTCTTGCCATAAATGCTACTCTTTCTGCGATTATATTAGGGTCATCTATTACTGCATTTTCCTTTTTTCTTGGGATAAGTGTACCATCATCTTTGTAATTTCTGTCTGCAAATATCTCTTCTTTTACATTAAGCCCCATTTTTCTCCATATTTCTATGGCATTACTTTTGGCAAGACCAAAGAGGGGTAGGTCTTTATCGAATAAAAGTATTGCTTCACCTACTGCCTCTGCCACCTCTCTATTCTTTACAGCATCATTGTAAAGTGCGCCATGGGGTTTTACATGGGAAAGATGCATGTTTTCTACTTTAAGAAAACCTGAGAGTGCTCCGAGCTGGTATATTATAAAGTTTATAAGTTCTTCTTTTTTCATTTTTATACTTCTTCTACCAAAACCCTGAAGGTCAGGATAAGAGGGGTGTGCTCCTACCTTTACACCATATTTTTTAGCATATATTATCGTTTTTCTTATTACATTTGGATCCCCTGCGTGAAGTCCACATGCCACATTTATGGATGTAACATATTTTATAAGTTCTTCATCATTACCTAACTTATAATTTCCAAAACTCTCACCCATATCAGCATTTATATCTATTTTATGCATTTTCATAATTTTCTTCCTCTTTGAGCTCTTTTTTGAGGTCCTCTATCTCTCTTTGAAGCCTTTCATACTCTTCCATCTTTCTTTTTAAGAAATAGTAGGTAAGTTTTAGCTTTTCTTCAACACCTTTAGGGGTAAGGAGATATCTATAGGAAAGTTTGTTTTTGCTTTTTTTGAAGTTTTCTACCTTTACAAGACCCTTTTTTGTAAGTTCTTTTATGAGATAGTTTATCATGCCAAGACTTATGTTAAGCTTCTTTGAGAGCTTTCTCTGAGAAATCTCTGGCTCTTCCTCGAGGATTTTTAATACTTTGTATCCAAG
>JALVIU010000112.1 GCA_027028665.1 Candidatus Atribacteria bacterium
TCTTAAAGGCAGATGGATTGGAACTTATCTGTGGGAAAAATGTATTTTTTGCCCTTTCAAAAAGAGATGGTGGAATAAAGGAAGGCTGTGTTGATGCGATAACAAGTATCTGCTCCGTACCCTGAGGTCCTCCTACCTGAAGTGAATAGTTAGGCTTATCAGGTAACATATATGTTACTCCACCCCTTAGTAGATTCGACGTAGAGTACCTATTGGGGAAGATCAGCCTTACAACTCCCCTTGTATCTATATCGTACACTGCTACATAACAATTGATTGTAGGCCTTATATAGATCTTTAGTTTTTCACCTACATAATACTCTTGTTTAGGTATAGTAACTGTAACCTTAAAACCAGGTCTTGGATTTACTATTATTACTTTTGGGTTGGGAGCTGCACCATAGGAAATACCCACATTAACAATTAAAACTAAAATTAAAACCAATAAAGTTAAACCATAAAATTTTTTCATACCTATCACCCCTCTTTCTCTATCTTTTAGGTTTTAATCCTAAAAGATGAGATTTTTCATTTGCCACATAACCTAAATTATCTTTATATGAAACATCATTGTTTGCAATAAAAACAAAAGCCTCTTTGTCTGTTTCCACCTGTATTCTCTCTCTGGAAAGTTTAAGAGAAAAAGAAGGACAAACATCCACACATAATGCACAAAAACAACATCTACCATAATCTATCTTTGGTATCTTTTTTATCCTCTTTCCCTCTTCCACCTTCATATCTTTATACTTTGGATACTCTGTCATGGGCACCATTTCAATTGCATTTGGAGGACAGATCCTTGCACAGTTTCCACAACCTATACACTTCTCTATATCATTTATATGGAAACCTCTATAATTTTCAGAGGGCTCTTTTTTCTCATAAGGTACACGTACAGTTACAGGTTTTTTAACTAAAAACTTAAGAGCTGATACAGGAGAAAAATAGTTTTTTATACCCATAATATCACCTACCTATCTATTTCTGGAGGGCATACATCCAGACTAAACATTATTTGAGATACATCTGCAAGATAATTTCCCGGTAAAAGCTTTTCTAAAATATGTATACCGTGTGTCATAGAAGCACCTCTTATATAAACCCTGTAAGGCTTATCCTTTCCATTGCTTACCATATAGTATCCGTATTCCCCTTTAGAAGATTCCACCTTCACATAGGCATCACCAGGGGGTACTATAAATCTCATAGGATTGGGAACCTTTTCCCTTATTGGACCATCAGGAATATTATCAAGTGCCTGACGTATAATCTTTATACTCTCCACTACCTCCATCCGCCTTATCATTATTCTATCATAGGCATCTCCACCTGTAAGCACAGGGATCTCGAAATCTAATTCTCCATAGGCGGCATATGGATCATCTTTTCTGGTGTCTGCCTTCACCCCTGATGCCCTGAGATTTGGCCCTGTAACACCCCACTCTATAGCATCTTCTTTGTTTATTATACCTATACCTCTTGCTCTTTTCTTAAACATATAAGAATCAAAATACAGTTTATTATAATCATCAAGGCGCTTCTCAAGATAATTCAATACATCCTTTGCCTTCTCAATAAAGCCATCAGGTAAATCCCTTCTTACACCTCCAGGGTATATAAATATATGATATACTCTCCCCCCTGTTAACATTTCAAACAGATCAAGAATAAAATCACGATCACTTATCGTCCAATTAGGAATAGTGTAAAGACCTATAGAACCTGCATGACCTCCAAATGTAAACAGATGAGAGGCGATCCTGGAAAACTCAAGCACTATAGTTCTAATGTATTTTGCCCGTGGTGGCGGCTCTATTCCTAAGAGTTTTTCTACCGCCATGGCGTAATTTGCCTCATTGGGGTCAGGATCTGGTACACAAATACGGCAAACTATAGGGACATTATGTATAAACCCCCTCATTTCCATTAATTTCTCAAAGCCTCTATGCAGAAAACCAGGATTAGGGGTAGCTTTTTTTACTACATTTCCTTCAAGCTCAAGAATAACACTAAAATTTCCTGTTATTCCTACATGTTGAGGTCCTATAAAGAGTTCATATGTCTTCAAGATACTCCTCCCTTACTTAGCTTCAGAGTCATATGTAATCTGAGAATATTTTCTACTATCAAAATCTTTCCTCATAGGAGGTATACCTTCCCAATCTTCCAGGATAAATGGGGTAAGCCCTGGATTTCCATCAAAGTAGACGCCAAACATCTCATGTATTTCCCTCTCATATGTTTGTGCCTGATCCCAAAGAGGAAGCAGGGTCTCCTGTTTGGGATTATCACGATCAATCTTTGTCTTTATAAGCACAACTATCTTCTCTTCATAAGAATAGAGGCCATATACAAGCTCAAACTTTCCCTCATCAATCCAATCTACACAAGTAATAAAGGAGAGGTGTCTAAACCCATTATCCTTTAGAAATTTTGCTATCTCTTTTACCTTTTCCTTCTCCACAGAGATATGTACTCGTTTTTCTTGATGTTCTGGAATAACTATCTCTACATCAGAAAAATTTCCTTTAATAAGTTCTACTACACCTTCCACCATAATTAATCTTCTCCCTCTATTATACCCCTATTTTTAAAAACTTTATCTTGATTTGCCTTATATCTTTCATAATGTATCTTATATAATTTATATCCATTGGCTTCTCCCTTTTCAATCTTTTCTCGAAGTTCTAAAAAGGCTGCAAAGATCGCATCTGGTGCAGGCATACAGCCTGAGATATAGACATCCACAGGGAGATAATAGTCTAATTTGTTGATAGTTGCATAGGAATCCCAATACATACCACCATTTATTGTACATGACCCAAATCCTATTACATATTTAGGGTCAAGCATTTGCTCATATGTAGTAATAACCCTTTTCAGGGTTTTCACAGAGAGATAACCTGTTATAAGTAATACATCAGCCTGCCTGGGAGAGGCCATGGGTATAATACCAAAACGCTCCAGGTCATATCTTGAAGTCATAGAAGGAGGAAGTTCTATAGCACCACAACCAGTACAGAAGTGTAAAAGCCACATAGAACGGCCTTTAAACCAACGGGCAACCTTTCCTCCACGAAAGCTCTCTAACATAGAAACCTCCTTAGATAAAGACAAATATAAGACTTATAAGTCCAAGAATTGCAGGCCACTTCCAATAAAATTTAAAGGCCTGATCCATTCTAAATCTCGGCATTATTGCATTTATAAATATTGCCAGAAGGAATACCACAAGCATTTTTAATGAAAAAGTAATAATATTTGCACCCCCACCTAAGAATAGATCTACAAACAGGGCAAGTTCAGTAAATAAGTGAAGAGATGCGAATATCTGCAACATACCCAGATATTTACCCCCATATTCAACCATGGGTCCTGAATTTATCTCATGGGGTGCAATAGGTATATCAAAAGGCTTCTCCCCTAAAATACCCTGAAGAGCAATATCAAATACCAGAGCAGAAAGGGGTATAACAAATATGGCCCACCATCCTGAGGTAACCTGTTTTTGAATAATAGCTGAGATAGATGTAGTATTGTATTTTAATATTACTCCTACTATTGCCAAAACAAGGGGAAACTCGTATGAAAGCATAAGGGAAAGTCCTCTGGATACACCTATCGCAGCATTGGGATTGCCAGAGTCTCCTGCACCAAGGGCCATGCCCAGTGAACCTATAACACCTAAATAAAGAACCAATATAAGATCTCCGTGCATAGAAAATAGTGCATATTTACCTATAGGGATAAAGAATAAGGTCAAGAGAGAGCCTGCTATTCCTATGGCAGGGCCCAGCATATACATTACACCATGAGTTATATTATCCTCTTTGGTGAGCAATTTAAGAGTGTCAAAGTAAGGCTGAATCACAGGAGGACCGTATCTTCTATGGATCCTCGCTGTTACCTTTCTTGCAATACCTAAAAACAAAAGACCTATCAAAATTGCTATTATCGGAACGATAATAATATTATAGAGAAATAACATCTATTCCTCCTATACGATTAATTTCGAAAATATTAAAACAAAACATATGAAAATTATAAAGTAAAGAACATATGTTTCCAGGTTTCCATTATACCATAAACGGATAACGCCAGATCCTTTTACCACCCAGCTTGAAAGACTCTCGTACAATTTATGGGCACTTATCCTAAGATATGGGAGTATTACCTCTTCAAGAGGCCTGTAGAAATAATAGGAGTAATGATAAGGGACATCCTCCCCTAAAATCTCTCCAGATGCAAAGGTATCCAGCTTACTAACCTTTCTGGATGGGGCGCCAAAGAAGAATACCAAAAGCGCAATTACAAAGGCCCACCCTAAAAGAATAAATACCCAGAAGGCGTTCCAGCTTCCAAGAGGAGATGCTACTTGGGTCATTGTATAATTTATAGGTGCAAGACCTATCTCTCCTAAGATCTTAGAAATTAATCCAAGGACAAGTCCTGGGAATACACCAAATATGTATGCAAAGAATAGAAAGATAAGCATTACTATTTGCATGGGCAGAGGAACCTCTTTTAGGGTAGCAAATTTTACTGGCCTTTGGCCAAGGAATATAGAATGGATCAATCTAAATACATACATAAAAGAAGCTGTTGTAGCCAGGAATAAAAGGGTTGCCATAAATATCATCTTGTTTGCAATAAGGGCCTCATACAGCATCCACTTAGAGGCAAACCCACCAGAAGGAGGAATTCCTGCAAGTGCAATTATACCTCCTAAAACCACCATAAAGGTAATTGGCATATTTGGAAGCAGGCCACCCATCTCACTTAACTTACGTGTTTTCGTTCTATATATTACACTGGCTACAGCAAAAAATAGCATGCCCTTAAACACTGCATGGTTAAGGGCATGAAATAGTGCCCCACCAACTCCAAGGCTTGTACCTATGAAGAGACCTGTTACAATATAGCCAAGCTGGCTTATACTGGAAAATGCAAGAAGTTTCTTCGCATCATCCTGGAAAAATGCCATAATAGCACCTAAAAATGCCGTTATAGCACCCAAAAGGGCAATAATATAAAATATACAAGAAAGACCGAAGGGTCCTCCTTTATATATAGATGATATAGTCTTAAAAAGTGGTAGGGAAAAAAGCGAGACAAATAGTGCAAAGATACCTAACTTACTTAAGATACCTGAAAAGAATGGTGTAAATCCATTAGGGGCCTCAGTATAGGCAAAGGGTGCCCATGTATGTAAAGGCATAAGGGCAGCCTTTACACCAAAAGCTATGGTAAAAAGTATCATGGTAAATATTAGATATCCAGGAGAAAG
>JALVIU010000113.1 GCA_027028665.1 Candidatus Atribacteria bacterium
ATTCCACCTGAAGATCTTAAAAAGATTTGGGCACTCAGGAAGGCTCTTTCATCTCTTTCGCCCCTTGAGAGCATGCAGATGGTGCTTAATAGGCTTCAAAAAACAAAATCAAATAAGGCATTTCTAAAGCTTATAAAGGATGTATAGTGAAGGCCTTATATCTTGAGGATATAGGGAAACTTGTAATAAAAGAAATTCCATATCCAAAGCTTCCAAAAGGGGGTCTAATCCTTAAAGTAAAATCTGCGGCTATATGTGGTACAGATCTTAAGATATATAAACACGGTCATAAAAGAATTATATTGCCCTGGATCCTGGGACATGAGATATCAGGGACTATTGAAGAGGTAGATGATCCCACAGGTTATTATAAGAGAGGGGATCGAGTGGTCTTAAATCCCACCGTTTATTGTGGTAAGTGCTATTACTGCAAGAGAGGAATGTATAATATTTGCCTTTCTCCAGATTCTTATGGCTATGAAAGACCCGGAGGTTTTGTGGAATACATGCCTGTGGCACAGGATGTGGTCTCTCGTAAGGAACTTTACAGGATCTTTCCTGATATGGGGTTTAATGAGGCAGCACTTACAGAGCCATTTGCCTGTGTAATGAATGGGCATAAAGACATACATATAGAACCAGGTACTCATGTGCTCATAATAGGTGGTGGGCCTATAGGAATTATGCATGCCATATACGCTAAGCAGAGAGGCGCAGATAATGTATATTTATATGATATAAATGAGGAGAGGGCAGAAAGGGCAGGTTCAATTTTCTACATAGATAGAGCTTTTTCAAAAAAAGAAAAATTAATAGATGCTATAAAAACTTTAACATCTGGTATTGGTCCAGATGTAGTAATTGTAGCTGCTCCTTCTACAGATGCCCAGCAAACCGCCTTTGAAGTGGCAAGAAAGAGGGGGGAAATATTATTTTTTGCAGGAATTGCAAGGGGGGCAAAACTAACACCTATAGATACGAATCTTATTCATTATAAAGAGCTTAAGATATTTGGGAGTTCAAATTCCACAGGTCTATATATGGAAAGAGCGCTTTCGTTCATCTATAGATATAAGATCTTTTTTTCCTCTCTTATAACCTCTCATTTTCCTTTAACCTCTGCAGAAGAGGCTTTTGTTTCTGCTCTTTCACCATCTTCTTATAAAGTAGTTATAAATCCTTGACTTTCTCTTATTAGTGTATTAATATAATCTTAGACTTTGACTTTGTAGATTTTGAGGAGGTAAAGGGGAAATAATGAAGAAGAGCATGTGGGTTCTCTTTCTGTGTATAAACTTTTTTTTAGTTTTATCCCTATTTTTTCATGGTGTAGATGTAGAGGCAGAGGACATAAAGAGTGTATATGTCTTATCCTATAGTGGTATAGTAAGTCCTATTTTTTCTCGGGTTGTCTCAAATGCCTTAGATATTGCGGAAAGAGATAATGCACATCTTCTTGTGATAGAGCTTGATACCCCTGGAGGACTTGATACATCCATGAGAGAGGTTGTAAAAGGGATATTAAATGCAAGGATTCCTATAGTTGTATATATATACCCAAAAGGGGCCAGAGCTGCATCTGCAGGGGTATTTATAACTCTTTCCGCCCATATTGCTGCAATGGCACCAGGTACAAATATTGGAGCTGCTCATCCTGTCTCCCTTATGGGAAAGTCTGACAAAACAATGGAGAAAAAGA
>JALVIU010000114.1 GCA_027028665.1 Candidatus Atribacteria bacterium
CAGGAGGAGGGTATGAGGGGCCTGCTCATACCAAAGATTTTAAAATAGTAGATAAGGAAATGGCATATATAATACCTGCCAAGACATATGTACTTACTATTATTGATCTATTAGATGATAATGCAGATGATGCAAAAAGAATAATTAGAAATTGGAACCCAAAAATCTCAAAAGAAGAATATCTAAAAACACTGGACTCTTTCTATGAGAAAATAGTGGCAAAAAGAAGTAATTGCGCATTTAAAAATAAATAGGGGGCTTCCCCCCCCTATTTACATCCTTCTATCTTCCTTATATTTTTCATCAGATTTTTCAAAATGTCTATACCTTTTTACCGCAGCTTCTACAAAGGTATTTATTACACTCATAAGGTCACTTGTCTCTATCTCTTCCCTGAGAAGCTCTGTCAGTTTATCTCCCAGTTTTAAGTGGCCTTGAGGATCATCGGGGGTAAATTTTATATCCTCAAGGAGGTCTCTCTCAATATCCTCCTTCACTTTAAGAAGTAGTTCTCTCACTATTCTAAGGGTTAGCTCTCTTACATCACTTACTGTTTCTGCTTTATTTAGCTCATTTCTAAATTTTGAAAGATGTTCCTTTTCTAAATAATTATAGCTCTTTTTCATATAATCAACCCCCTTATATAGATTTTCTTGCTTTTACTTTAATATTCTAACATAACTTATCTATTTTGTCTAATATGTCTTTATTTATTAAAAAGAAAATGCACACTTAACTTTCAATTTGTTTCAATAATAAAAAAGCATAACTTTTTATGGTGCTATAAAAGTAGGACAAAAAACTTTCCTATACGTAAGCCAAAAAAATTAGATGAATAATATACAAAAGCAATATTTTTTACACCATCTATTTTGTTTAACTTTACACTATCTGTTATAATATCACTAATTTCTGTTTAAGGAGGTGGAAAGTGGAGAGAAGTATTTCTGACATCAACAAAAAGATAAGAAGTGGGGATGTAGTAGTTGTTACTGCATCTGAGATGAAAGAGATAGTTAGCGAAAAGGGTATAGAAGAGGCCTTCAAGATGGTGGATGTAGTAACAACAGGAACATTTGGGGCTATGTGCTCCTCTGGTGCGTTTATAAATGTAGGTCATGCTGACCCTCCTATAAGGATTACTCAGGCATGGCTTGATGATGTGTATGCATATGCAGGCATGGCAGCAGTGGATCTATACATAGGAGCAACCCAGGTATCTGAGGTAGATAAAAACTTTGGTGGTGCACATGTGATAGAAAAGCTTATAAAAGGAGAAAAGGTAAAATTAAAAGCTATAAATCCAGGAACAGATTGCTATCCTCGAAAAGAGGTAGAGACATGGATAGACAAATATACCATAAACCAGGCATATCTTTACAATCCAAGAAACTGCTATCAAAATTATGCAGCAGCTACAAATAGCTCAAATAAAGTACTTCATACATATATGGGAACACTTCTTCCCAACTATGGAAATGTAACATACTCTACAGCAGGAGAAATATCCCCTCTTATGAATGATCCATATCTTAAAACAATAGGGATAGGGACAAGGATATTCTTTGGGGGCACTACTGGATATATAGCATGGGAAGGGACACAGTTTAATAAAAATGCAGAAAGGGATCCAAATACAGGTCTTCCACTTCCTACAGGTGCAACCCTTGCCCTTGTAGGAAATCTTAAGGAAATGAG
>JALVIU010000115.1 GCA_027028665.1 Candidatus Atribacteria bacterium
AGGTCAAGAAGAGATTTTGCCCCTGCAGACACTACAATTATCTCTGTTTGCGCGAGTTCTTCAAGGTCACGGGAGATATCCCATGTTTCTGTAACTCCTCTATGTACACCTCCCAATCCACCTGTGGAAAAAACCTTTATACCTACATATGATGCAAGATAAGATGTAGCAGAAACGGTAGTTGCACCTGTCTTTTTTTGCGCCACACATATAGGAATCTCCCTTGTAGAGAGTTTCCAAACATCTTTGGCCTGAGCAATATATTCTAATTCCTCCTCTGTAAGCCCTATATGTATCTCCCCATCTAATATTGCAATGGTTGCAGGGATTACACCTTCTTCTCTTATGATACCTTCGAGTTTTCTTCCTATCTCAAGATTTTGAGGGTATGGAAGTCCATGTGCTATAAGAGTAGATTCAAGTGCTACTATAGGGGCTCCACTTTCGATGCCCTTCTTCACCTCTTCTTTTATAATCAAAACATCATCCTCCTATTCACATTTACTATAACCACAGTATATACAAACTGCACAACCTTCTTCCACTTTAAGACCCTTTCTGCCGCATTCAGGACAAATGTCAAATTCGCTCTCAGGATTCTCTATAGGGTCTGTAAGAGTGCCTCCATTTATACCTACCGCAATAAGTCCTGGATCTTTCTTTACCTTAGGCTTTACAATACCAAGTTTTTCTAAGTGAATCCTCAGAATTTTTCCAATACCTGCCACAATAGATGGTATATATTCCCCATCTTTATCAAAATATCCACCGTTTGGCTCATAAATCCAGAGCTCTTCCAATAAGAAACTCGGATCTTCCACCTTACGGAATACAGCAGACATAACACGAGTAAGTGCTGTGATCCAGGATTGGTGTTCTGTATTTTTTGTATTTATAAATATCTCAAACGGTATACGCCTTCCATCTGGTAACTCATAATCATTTATAGTTACATAAAATGCATACTTTGCCTTTGGTGTCTTTAATTTATATGTGGTACCATGTAATACCTGAGGACGAGAAAGTACTTTATCCACTACTATACTCTGTGACTTTTCCTTTTCTTTCTCCTCCTTTGTCGTAAGTATTCCCTTTATCTTTCCTGGTCTAAATGTAGTAACACCTTTTAATCTCAGATCATATGCCTTTTCATATACTTTTTTAAAATCTTCAAAGGGATAGTCCTCCGGGATATTTATAGTCTTTGATATGGATAGGTCTATATACCTCTGAAACATAGCCTGTGTATTTAAGTGATCGTCCACTGTTAAATCATGTGTTGTCACCCACCATTCTGGGAGTGGCTTATCTTTATACTTATCTCTCCACTCTTTATATGCATAATCCATTACTATCTCTTCTGTCTCCCCGCCATTTGGGAGTTTTATCCTGCGGGAATATTCATTTGAAAATATAGGTTCAAGCCCACTTGATACATTATTTGCAAGAATAGATATTGTACCTGTAGGTGCAATAGCAAGCAAAAATGCATTTCTTATCCCAAACTTTACTATGTCATCCTTTATATCATCTGGTAGCTGTTTTACAAAATTTCCCTCTATAAATTTTTTTCTATACTCTACATTATCCTCTATATAAGGGAAGGGAGACTTCTCCTTTGCAAGTTCTATAGATGCTCTATATATCGTATCTCTCATGCCCTTCATAAGTTCTTCTGTGAATTGAAGTGCATCTTT
>JALVIU010000116.1 GCA_027028665.1 Candidatus Atribacteria bacterium
AGACCTAAATTTTCCAGCCCGAATGCTACATCATTTTCCACTACACTTGCTACGATTTGATTGTCAGGGTTTTGAAAAACCATCCCTACCCTTCTGCGAATTTCCCAAATACAGGAACTGTCTCTAGTATTAAGACCATCAACGAAAACATCCCCCGTACGGGGGATGTAAATCGCATTTATTAATCTAACAAGAGTAGATTTCCCTGATCCATTTGGGCCTACAATACTTATAAATTCTCCTTCTTTTATAGATAAACTTATATTTTTTAAAACATCTTCTTTATCTTTTTCATAAGAGAAATATACATCATTTAGATGTATAAACATCACTACTCAATTATTTCTATAAGGGCTTGGGGAGCACCGTCACCCTTTCTAAAACCCAATTTTATTATCCTTGTATACCCCCCCTCTCTATCCTGAAGGGAAGGGGCAATTTCATCAAATAAAATTTTTGCAGATTCTCTACTCTTAAGATAAGAAAAGACCTGTCTTTTATAATGTAAAGCCTTCTGCGGATCTTGACTATACTGATTTGCTTTTTTCCCCAAGGTAATCATCTTTTCCACTATAGGCCTCACGGCTTTCGCCCTTGCAAGGGTAGTAACAACTTTTTTATGTTTAATTATGGATGTAGTAAGATTTCTAAACATCGCATCTCTATGTGCCTGTGTTTTGTTAAATTGTAACTTCTTCTTTTTATGTCTCATTTTTCTCCTCCTGAATCGTTAGATCTTAGAGATAAACCTAGGTTATCAAGTTTGCTTTCTATCTCTTTTAGAGTTTTCTTTCCTAAATTCCTTATCTTCACTAACTCTTGAGGTGTGTATTTTATTAAATCTTCTACAGTATTTATATTTGCCTTCTTTAAGCAATTATATGCCCTTACAGAAAGATCGAGTTCTTCTATAGTTGTTAAAAGAGTACTATTTGCAGGGCTTCCTGCTCCCATCTTTCCTGGTTCTGCTATGATAATCTCTTCTTTCTGAGAAGAAAGTGACAGGAATTTAGTAAGATAATTTATAAGAACCTTTACTGCCTCTACCACAGCATCTTCTGGTGTAATACTTCCATCGGTCCATATCTCAAAGGTTAATTTCTCAAAATCTGTCATATTCTCTACCCTGGTACTCTCTACATTAAAATTCACCTTCTGTATAGGAGAAAAAATAGCATCTATAGGGATATACGTAACCGGTAGAGAATTATCTTTATTTAAATCACTTGGTACATACCCTTTTCCTTTCCTTGCAATCAGAGTAATAGAAATATCTGCATCCTCATTTGCTGTTGCTATATAGTAATCAGGATTTAATATATCTACTTCACTAGATGCGACAATATCTCCTGCACGTATAACACCTTCTCCCTTTTGGTGTATTTCCAAAGTAACCGGATCGTCAGAATGAACTTTTAACCTTACACCTTTTAAATTGAGAATAAGTTCTATCATATCTTCCTTTAGACCATGTATTGTAGTAAACTCATGAGTAATAATTTCTCCTGTACTATTTACTGTAACCTCAATATGAGTTATGGCTGAACCAATAAGAGAAGATATCAATACTCTACGCAAAGAATTTCCTAAAGTATAACCATAACCTCTCTCTAAAGGAGAGATTTGTATCTTTCCATATTTCTCATCAGATTCTATGGAAGAAACTTCTATTATATCCAGTGTGAACATTAACCCCTCCATTAACGGGAATAAAACTCTACTATCATCTGCTCATTAATATTAACATCAATATCCTCTCTCTTAGGAAGATCTAAAACCCTTCCAGAAAGAGATTCTTCGTCTAATTCCAGCCAGGCAGGAACTGATTTTTCATAACTTAATCCCCTCTGAATAGGTTCAACTTCCTTACTTCTATCCTTTACCTTTATTACATCTCCAACTTTTACAAGATATGATGGTATATTAGTACTTCTTCCATTTACCATAAAGTGTCCATGAGAAACAAGTTGTCTTGCTTCTCTACGGGAAGAAGCAAATCCTAATCTATATATAACGTTATCAAGGCGTCTTTCCAACAATCTTAAAAGATTTTCACCTGTAAGACCTTTTTCGCGAGATGCCATATCGAAATAACGTTTAAACTGTTTTTCCATTATACCGTATATCCTTCTTGCTTTTTGTTTCTCTCTTAAGCGTATACCATAGTCAGATGCCTTTGCCCTCCTTGATCTATCAGAGCTCTTCCCTGGAGGATATGGCCTTTTTTCAAATATACATTTTGAACTATAACACTTTTCACCCTTTAAATACAACTTCATTCCTTCTCTTCTGCAGAGCCTACAAACTGGACCATTATATTTAGCCATGTAATTACCTCCTTATCCTATACTCTTCTCTGTTTAGGTGGACGACATCCGTTATGAGGAATGGGTGTAACATCTTTTATAACATTTATCTCTAAACCGGCCGCCTGAAGAGCTCTTATAGCAGTTTCACGTCCTGCTCCTGGGCCTTTTACATAAGTATCTATTCTTTTCAAACCCATATCAAGAGCTTTTTTAGCAGCTGCCTCTGCTGTGACCTGTGCCGCAAAAGGAGTGCTCTTTCTAGAACCTTTGAAGCCCACACTACCAGCACTTGCCCAACAGATTACATTTCCATCCATATCTGTAATCGATACTATTGTATTATTAAATGTGCACTGTATATGAGCAATACCTTTTTCAATATTCCTCTTTTCTCTCTTAGGTCTTCTTTTTCTTCTTTTTGCCAACTTAATCTACCCTCCCTATTTATTTCTTTACCTTTTTCTTCTTTCCACCAACAGTCTTTCTGGGGCCCTTTCTAGTTCTTGCATTTGTCTTTGTGCGTTGCCCTCTAACAGGAAGCCCCCTTCTATGCCTTATGCCGCGGTAACAACCTATATCCATCAATCTCTTAATATTACTTGCAATCTCACTTCTTAGCTCTCCTTCTACCTTATACTCTTTTTCGATAACTTCTCTTAATTTTGCTATATCTTCTTCTGTAAGATCCTTCACTCTTATATCTGGATTAACCCCAGTTCTCTCTAAGATTTTCTTTGAAGTAGAGAGTCCGATACCAAAGATATAAGTAAGTCCTATCTCAATACGTTTCTCTTTTGGTAAATCTACGCCTGCAATACGTGCCACTTAAACTACCTCCTCTCTAACCTTGTCTCTGCTTATGTCTTGGATTTGAACAAATTACCATTACCTTGCCATGTCTTTTAATAATTTTACACTTTTCACATCTCTTCTTTACCGATGGTTTTACCTTCATTTCACTAACCTCCAAAATTCTATTTTTTATATCTATAAACTATTCTTCCTTTAGTAGGGTCATAAGGAGTAAGCTCTACTTTCACCTTATCTCCAGGTAAGATCTTTATAAAATTCATACGTATCTTCCCAGAGATATGTGCCAAAATAGTAATCCCTTCTCGTATCTCCACCTTAAACATCCCATTTGGTAAAGCCTCAAGAACTTTACCTTCTACTGAAATAGCATCTTTTGCCATTATTTTAAATTATCCCTCCTTGACCCTTTTTCAAAAAATAATTTTAAATTCCCCATACAGATAGAATCTCGGGACCATCTTCATTGATAAGGATAGTATGCTCAAAATGAGCTGAAAGGCTACCATCTTTTGTGGCCACAGTCCATCCATTGGATTTTACCTTTACCTCATAAGAGCCAATATTCACCATTGGCTCAATCGCAATGGTCATATTTTGTCTCAACAATGGTCCAATACCTTTTCTTCCATAGTTTGGTATCTGTGGATCTTCATGTAGTGACTTTCCAATGCCATGTCCCACATATTCCCGTACCACAGAAAACCCATAACTTTCTACATAACTCTGTATGGCATAGGAGATATCCCCTACTCTATTTTTTGGTCTCGCCTGATCTATTCCTATATATAATGCATTTTTCGTAACTTTTAAAAGTTTCTCTGCTTCTTCAGATATCTTTCCCACTGGAAAAGTATAGGCAGTATCTCCATAAAAGCCATTCTTTAGCGTGCCCACATCTACGCTAATAATATCTCCTTCCTTAAGTACATAAGGGCCAGGGATTCCATGCACCACTTCATCATTTACTGATGCACATATAGACCCTGGAAACCCTTTTTGAGAATTATGTAGCTTATATCCTTTAAAAGCAGGAATAGCACCTTCAGAAATTATATACTTTTCTGCAATTTTGTCAAGTTCTAAAGTAGTAATTCCTGGTTTTACGTATTCAGCTATAATTCTTATAACACCTCCCACTATCCTATTTGCCTCTTTCATTAGTTCTATTTCACGCTTAGATTTTACTATGATCATTTTTTAATATGCCTTTCTATCTCCTTTGTTACATCATTTACACTTAATGATGCATCAATAGTATATAATAATCCCTTCTTTTTATAATAATCAATAAGTGGGGCTGTATCTTTATTATATGTTCTTAATCTATTTCTCACTGTTTCTTCCTTGTCATCATCTCTTGTAATAAGTCTTCCGCCACATATATCACATACACCTTCTACTTTGGGAGGATTATAGATCATATTGTAAACCGCACCACAATTGCTACATACTCTTCTTGCAGTAAGTCTCTTTACAACTACTTCTTCATCCAATGAAAAGAAAAATACAGCATCAAGTGTCTTTTTTATCTCCTCTAACATCTCTTCCAGTATTTTTGCCTGCTCTAAATTTCTTGGAAATCCGTCTAATATAAAACCTTTTTCACAATCAGGTTGGATTATTCTCTCTTTTACCAAAGAAACAACGAGTTCATCAGGCACTAATGCACCTTCATCCATATATTTCTTTGCCTGAATTCCAAGCTCAGTCTTATTAGCTACCGCTTCTCTTAAGATATCCCCAGTAGAAATATGAGGTATATTATATTTTTTACTTATAATCTTTGCCTGCGTTCCTTTACCTGCACCTGGCATTCCCAAAAATACAAAGTTCATAATCCACCTCTATCCTTTCAAGAATCCTTCATAATGTCTCATAGAGAGGTGTGCTTCTATTTGTCTTATAGTTTCAAGAGCTACACCTACCATAATTAAAAGCGATGTACCACCCAAATAAAATGTTGTTATATTTGTAAGTTTCATCAATATAGTGGGCAAGATAGCCACTATTGCAAGGAATATTGCTCCAGGCAATGTAATTCTGGAAAGAATCCTCTCTATATATGCGACTGTAGGCTTGCCAGGTCTTATTCCAGGAATAAAACCGCCATATTTTTGCATATTCTCTGCCACATTCTGCGGATTAAA
>JALVIU010000117.1 GCA_027028665.1 Candidatus Atribacteria bacterium
CCAAAAGGGCAACAGGTGTAAGAGCACCTGTCCTTCCCACCTGAACAATGATATCAAGTATCCTGGTAGTTGCCTGAGTAGTAGGAAATTTATATGCAATGGCCCATCTTGGACTCCTTGCAGTAAATCCAAGAAGTTCTCGCTGTCTCAATGAGTTCACCTTTATAACCATCCCATCTATCTCATAATCCAGCTCTTCCCTTCTCTCCTCCCATTCTTTACAATAATCTATTGCTCCCTCTATGGAGTCGAACTTTTTTATATGAGGATTTATGCGGAAACCTATATCTTTTAAATATGAAAGTACCTCTATATGAAATTCAAATGGAGGACTTTCCATATCGGGGAAAGTTGCCCTATACATAAAATTATCAAGTTTTCTCTCTGCGGTAATACGGGGATCAAGCTGTCTCAATGAACCTGCTGCTGCATTTCGAGGATTTGCGAAGAGAGGTTCTCCCTTCTTCTCTCTTTCCCTATTTAACTCTTTAAATACAGGGATAGGCATATAAACCTCTCCATAAACTTCAATATTTGGATACTTCGGATTTATAAGCACAAGAGGAATAGATTTAATGGTTTTTATATTGTGTGTCACATCCTCCCCTCTGTATCCATCGCCCCTTGTCGCCCCTCTTATCAAAACACCATTTTCATACGTAAGCGCTACACCCAGGCCATCGATTTTAGGCTCCACCACATATTCTATCTTTTCATCTGGAAGGAGCTTTTGTATCCTTGTATGGAAGTTTATGAGATCCTCATTGGTAAATGCATTAGAGAGACTTAACATAGGCATCCTATGGATAACTTCAGGAAAACCGGATACAGGTTCATGACCCACTCTCTGAGTAGGAGATGTAGGGGTTATAAATTCAGGGAACTTCTCCTCAAGTTCTAAAAGTTCCCTGAACAATCGATCATACTCTGCATCTGAAATAACAGGATCATTTAAGACATAATATCTATAATTGTGATAGTTTATTTCTTTTCTTAGCTCCTCAATTCGCCTTTTTGCCTCTTCTTTTGTCATAGGATATCACTCTCCTAATTTTTGTAATGGAGCATAATTGGGAATCAACCTCTTTATACCATTTTCTCCAAAATCTATTTCTAAAAGCACTTTGGATCCTGCACTTATCTTATTTATAATAATACCTTTCCCCCACTTCTGGTGTAATACCTTATCTCCTGAATCAAAATCATAAAGAGAACCCTCTAATTCTCTTTTAATAGTAGGTTTTTCTATAAAATTCTTATCTCTTTCTGTAATATTTTTTACAAATCTTTTCGGCACCTCATCTAAAAATCTTGACCTCTGGGTAAAAAGGGTATTTCCATATATGTTTCTCCTGAAGGCATATGTCATATAGAGCAACTCCTGTGCCCGTGTCATAGCCACATAAAAAAGTCTTCTCTCTTCTTCAATATCTTCCAGGGACTCAATGGAACGAGAATGAGGAATAAGCCCTTCCTCTACACCTACAATAAATACTACACGAAACTCAAGACCTTTGGAACTGTGAAAGGTCATTATGGGAACCACATCTTCATTAGGGGAAGAGATATCAAGGTCTGTGTAAAGTGATATCTCCTCTAAAAATAGATATAGATCCCCCTGTTCCTTTTTATCAAAATCTTTACATGCCCTTAAGAACTCCTGTATATTTTCAAGCCTTGTTTCATACATGTCA
>JALVIU010000118.1 GCA_027028665.1 Candidatus Atribacteria bacterium
TCTTTCCTGAATGCATTCACAAGAGGTATGTGGTGATCTTCTATAGGCACATCCTCATCATATCTTGCACCCAAAAGCAAGAGGGATCTATTGCTTAAGTTCTTTACATGGTTTAGAAGGTCCCATTTTTCCCTGTTTTCTATAAGCTCAGCTGTAAGGGTACTTATATCTGTTCCAGATAAAGGGTCAATGGTCTGTGCTTGAATAAATGCCGAGATTTCATCGGTATTCCCATTCTTATAGAAAAGCTTTATCATATGTCCAAAGTTTACCCCTGATATAGATACAATATTTTTGATATGAGGGAATAATACACCTGCCATAAGTGCAGCAAAGCCTCCCATACTATGGCCTACAAGGAAGATACTGTGTTTATCTATGTTATACGTTTTGTATATATCTTCCCTCTCAAACAAGTTATATGCAAAAAGAGTATCCTCTATCACATGAGTAAAGGAAAAGTTACCACCACTTCCCCATGCACCTCTATAGTGAAATATCAAAACATTGTATCCACCTCTTCTAAGTATATGAGCTATATCAAAATTTTTCTCATATCCTGGAAACCCATGCAAAAGCACTACAGTAGGATGAGGATTACACCCTTTTGCAAGAAGGATCGCACCAAGGAGTCTATCATTATCTATATTAAAATTGAAAACCCTCATACCAGGGGGACATCTATCCATTCTTTTCATGTATAGTAGATTATCACGATTTATTATATATGTCAATTCATAAGCAGGGTAAAATTACTATAGGGCAAACCACCACCCTCCCCTTAATCCCCTACCTGACCAGGGAAGGGAGATCTAAGAGGGGAATGCTTCTTTCCTTCCCAAGGGAGGTCGAAAGGGATTGGACCCTTTTTCTAGCATTCATGCAGAAAAGTAGATTTTATGATATAATATATATAGAAAAACGGAGGTGATCTTCATGGAATTTATGTATTACATGCCTACCAAACTCTACTTTGGGAAAAATAGTATTAAAAAGCTTGAAGAATTTGCAGAACAACTTGGAAAAAAGGCCATGATAGTTATCGGTAAATCCGGTGCTATGAGAAGATATGGACATCTGGATAAGGTAACAGGAATTTTTGATAAAAAAAATATATCATACATCATCTATGATAAGATTCTGCCAAATCCCTTAGACACACAGGTAAATGAGGCAGCAGATATTGCTAAAAAAGAAGGTGTAGAATTCATAGTGGGCCTTGGTGGAGGCTCTACAATAGATTCTGCCAAGGCCATAGCTATAACAGCAAAGGGAGATCTCCCCATCTGGGAATATGTACACGGTGGTTCAGGGGGAGGAAAAACACCAAAAGAGGCACTTCCTATAGTGGCCATACCCACAACTTCAGGGACAGGTACAGAGGCGGATCCCTTTGCAGTTATAACAAAGGAAGGTGCAAGAGAAAAGATAGGTATAGGGTATGAAGTGATTTTTCCCAGATATTCCATAGTAGATCCTACGCTCATGTTATCTCTTCCAAAGGATCAGACAGCATTTACCGGTATGGATGCATTTTTTCACGCACTTGAATCTTATCTCAATGTGAACCATCAACCCACATCAGATCTTCTTGCCCTGGAGGCTATGGAGCTTATAAATATATATCTTCCCATAGCCGTGAAAAATGGACAAGATTATGATGCAAGAGAAAAGGTTGCATGGGCAAATACCG
>JALVIU010000119.1 GCA_027028665.1 Candidatus Atribacteria bacterium
TAAAAGGTCTATATCTTTCATCTCTGTCTTTATTTTTCTGTGTGTAGGTAATATAGTGATACTTTCTTGAAAAACATTGACAAGTGTAGCCATGACAAATTCAGGGTTTTCAGGATATGTAAACTCTTTAATCCTATCTTTCATCTCTTTTCTATATATATTAGAGACCTCATATCTGTGATGTCCATCTGCAATAAATAATTTTTTGGCTTCAAAGGCCTCTTTTATTTTATCTATAAGACTTAAATTACTTATTTTCCATAACTTATGCGATTTACCAGGCTCCCCAGAGAAATTATAAACACACGATCCAGATAGATTTTTTTCTATATAATTAATTATGGAATCTCCTTCATCTTTGTACAACATAAATATCTGCCCGAGATTTGCCTGTGTCTCCCTTATAAGGTTTAATCTATCCTCTTTTGGTTTTTTTAGAGTTTTTTCGTGAGGGAATATATTTTTTCCAAAATCTTCAAGCTTTACAAGGGAGATTATGCCTTTTCTTTTTAGAATTTTACCTGTAATAGGATGGGCAAATTCTTGGACATAAAAGTATAAAGAAGGATCTGTATCTCTTATTAATATATCCTTGGAAAGCCATTCTCTTAAAAGTTCTTTTGCCTTTTTGTGTTCGTTTAATATAAGGTGGACAAAATTATAAGGGTGTTTTTCCATATATACCTTTTTTTGAATAGGATCAATTTTATCATAGGGAAGTGTAATGATCTTGTCTATTTCTTTTTTAAATTTATCGTTATATCTTATTCCGTGGAAGGCTTCAATAAAGGCCATATTTCCTCCTTTTATATCTTTTTTAAGAGAGAAGTAGCATAGGCAACTATTGCTTCCCCTTTACCTATATATCCTATTTTTTCAGAAGTAGTTGCCTTTATTCCTATCTGCTCTTTCTCTATTTTTAGTACAGAAGATATATTTTCTTTCATTTCATTTATAAATGGGGAGATCTTTGGGGCCTCAAGGATAATTATACTATCTATATTTATGATAGAAAAGTGCTCCCTGTCCATTATTTTCTTTACTTCTGAGAGGAGAATCAGGCTTGATATACCTTTATATTTAGGGTCTGTATCTGGAAAAAAATTGCCTATATCCCCTTTTCCCATTGCCCCAAGGAGGGAATCCATTATTGCATGTATAAGAACATCTGCATCTGAATGACCTTTTGCTCCTTTGAGTGAGGGGATGTTGCACCCCCCTATAATGAGAGGGATATCTTCTTCTAAAGGATGGATATCATACCCTAACCCTATACGAATCCTCATAAATGATAGGAACCCTTCTTATAATAGAATATGAATGCATGATAGGTTTTACGATCTGAGCAAAATATCCTTCTTCTTTAAAGTTTTTCACTACCTTTTCCCCCATCTCTCTTGATTCTGCTATCCCAAATATGGTAGGACCACTTCCAGATATATTTATATATCTGATTCCATAATTTTCAAGTTTTCTCTTCAGCCTTGTTATCTCAGGATATGACTCTATTAATAAATGTGTAAAATCATTTCCAAGACAACCAAAAAATTTCTTATAATCTTTTTCACTTAAAGCCTTTAGGGCACACTTCGTATAAGCTCTATTTTTATGAGATTTTACTATATCAAACCTATTGTAAGCCCAAACAGTAGAGATATTTACTGGAGGTTTTACAATGATGATCCATAT
>JALVIU010000120.1 GCA_027028665.1 Candidatus Atribacteria bacterium
GCATGACCCAGAGTATGTCCAAGATTTAAGACCTTTCTATACCCTTTTGTTTCATATGGATCCTCATTTACCACATCAATCTTTACCTTTGCTGCTTTTTTTACAATTGTCCCCAATATCTTCAGGTTATAATCAAATATATCATCCATATTTAAATCAATGAGGTCAAATAGAGCAGGGTCTCCGATAATACCTGTCTTTATCGCCTCAGAAAGTCCATTTTTTATTTCATTTATGGGGAGAGTTAATAAAAATATAGGGTCAAATAATGTAAGTGATGCATCATAAAAGGAGCCTATCATATTCTTAAGGTGTTTATAATTTACCCCTCTCTTACCACCAATAGATGAATCAACCTGAGAAAGAAGGGTAGTGGGGAGTTGAAAAAGGGGTATACCCCTCATAAAGGTAGATGCTGCAAATCCTCCTGTATCCCCTACTGTCCCTCCTCCCAATAAAAGCACAGGGTTCTTTCTGGTAAATCCCAGTGAATACATCTTATCCCATAGGGCATGTACATATTCCAGTGTTTTTGCCTCTTCTCCTTCAGGGAGAAAGAAGATCTCTATATCCAATCCATTTAGGCCTTCTCTTACATACTCTCCCCACATATCCCAGAGGGAAGATGATGTAACCACAAGCAAAGGCTCTATATATCCTTGAGCCAAAAATCCTTTGAGAGCCTTTGTAGCACCTAAACCCCATATTATATGTTTATCTATATAAACCATATCATCTGGGGGTAAAAATCTAAAGAGTATCATCCTTGCTATCTCATCTGGTGTATATCTATCTGTCTCTATCCTGTTTTCAAACTCTTCATAAAGGACCTTTCTTTTATTCCATATCGTTTCCAATCTATTCTTGAGGGTATCTCCCTCAAGGAGGGGTCTATCAGTAGCATGAGATAGCCTCTCAATGAGTGTATCTATTTTTGCATACAGAAATACCGGAATAGCCTTTTGTTTTATAAGTTCCCTGTTTTCCTTAGAAAGTATTATTCCTCCACCTGTAGAAATTACAGAGGGAGGAGCATTCAGGACATCTCTTAATACCTGGGTCTCTATTTCTCTGAAGTAATCTTCTCCACTTTCGGCAAAGATATCACTTATAGTCCTTTCTTCCTTTTCCTCAATGAGTGTATCTGTATCTACAAAGGGTAAGCCAAGTATTTTGGAAAGTTTCCTACCAATAGTGGTTTTCCCAGAGCCCATCATGCCTATAAGGACAATACTTCTTTCCATTCTTCTCTCCACAGATCATAGTGTTTTTTTATCATAGAGAGGGTATCTCCTCCAAACCGTTCTAAAAATGCATCTGCAATTACATAAGATACGAGCAGCTCTGCTATAACAGAGAGTGCAGGGATAATCACCAGATCAGAGCGTATATATGGAGCCTGTGTGGCCTCTATTTTAGAAAAATCAAAGGATGAAAGGGGTTTTGGTTGTGTGGGGATAGGTTTTGAATAAATGGCTACTCGTATGGGCTCACCATTTGATATACCGCCCTCTATCCCCCCTGAATGGTTTGTAGTACGTACTGGCCTTCCCTCCTTTAAAACAAAGGGGTCCATGGCCTCATTCCCGGGAAGATATGAAGACTCAATCCCATCACCTATCTCCACTGCCTTAACTGTAGGCAAAGACATAAGTACATATGAAAGACGTGCATCGAGCCT
>JALVIU010000121.1 GCA_027028665.1 Candidatus Atribacteria bacterium
AAATCCAATCCTTATCCCTTCTATTCCCATAAAGACCATCTTAAAACTTAAAAATCTGGAGAGTATTACAGATACAGCTATGAATAGGCCCATTTTTGTGATGTCTTCAACACTAAATCTCAATCTGTATTCCTCCTTCCACAATATTTATTAAACTCTTTATCACAAAATACAGGATTTACACCTCTTTTTACAAGCTCATCAAAGACCATCTTTCCCACAAAACTCTTCCCAGTAGCAAGAAAAAATGCATAATGAAGATGTAGACACTTCACCTTATACATATTAGATACTCCACCTATACCTCTTTTGAAAAATTTTAAACCAGCAGGGTCATGCATTACAAGATACGAAAACCTCTCTCTCTTTATATCCATACATCTTCTCTGATCTTGCAAAAACAAATCTCTATAAAATGGCCTCTCAAGAATCAAGGTCTCTAATTTCTTTATAAAACCACTGTTTTCGATCTTTGATATATAGTAATGAAGGTATGGGCATGTAAGCCAAAAAAGAGTAGGAAACCAGATTTCCCCTTTACTACTTATTTTAAGGGGAAAATTTACAACAACCTGGGGAAATCCTTTTTTACACCTATTTGATATCTTAAGTATGGGCTTTAGAGACCTTCTCTGAAGCTGAAATTTAAGTACTTCTCTATCTTTTACCTCTTGTCTTCCTAACCCTTGCATTCCTTATCTGAGAAATTTTATCCTCATTGTCCTTCAAAAATTTATCCAATTTATCTTCGAAATTACCATGCAAATTCTCATCTCTCTTAAAAGAAGGCGGCTGCTGGATCTCTTTAAATTCTTTATTCTCTTCTACGAGAGATAGGCTAACCTTTCCATCTTTATCCACACCTATAACAGTAGCCTCTACTTCTTGACCTTTTTTTATATGATCTTCAACATTTTTTACATATCCTTTTGCTACTTTAGATATATGAATAAGACCCCACTTTCCATTACCGATATCCAGGAATGCACCGTAATTAGTAATCTTTACTATCTTTCCTTTTACCTTATCTCCTATTTTCAGCCCCATAAATCCTCCACTATGCCACTAACGAATTCGAGGGAGGAAAAGGATCTCCCCAGGTTTTGCAAGACCCAATTCCTCCCTTGCTACTTTTTCTATATATGAAGGGTCATTCAACAATCTTACCTCTTCTTTAAGTTTTTTATTTTCCACCTTTATCTCTTCAATTTTTTGCTGAATCTTAATAAGTCTATCTTTTGCCTTTACTACTTTTATATATCTGGTAGAAAATAAAAATACAACTATAAATATAAAGAGTAAGATTAAAAAAGAAAGAAAAGGTACAAATATCCTTTTCATTTAACTCCCTTCTATCTATTTATATTAAACACCTTTTTCCCAAGATACAATGCACTATCACCAAGTTCCTCTTCTATTCTCAAAAGTTGGTTATACTTTGCAATTCTTTCACTCCTACAAAGTGACCCTGTTTTTATTTGTCCACCATTTACTGCTACAGCAAGATCGGAAATGGTGGTATCTTCTGTTTCACCACTTCTATGTGAGATTACAGTGGTATATCCTGCTTTGTTAGCAAGCTCTATAGTATCAAGAGTCTCTGTAAGTGTGCCGATCTGGTTAAGTTTTATAAGTATGGAATTAGCAGCACCTATTTCAATACCTTT
>JALVIU010000122.1:0-1374 GCA_027028665.1 Candidatus Atribacteria bacterium
ATAGGTCTCAGATTTCCACCCCTGGGGCTTGCATATGTAGCCTCTATGCTTAGAGAAAAAAGGGGATATGAAGTCTCTATATTGGATCTAAATGTAGAGGAGGATATATGGGATATACTCAATAAAGGCTGGGATATCATCGGTTTGTCAGGGGATACAAGTAGATATCCCATTGCAATGAAGATTGCAAAAAGGATAAAAGAGTATTACAAATCCCCTATCCTAATAATGGGTGGGCCTCATGTCTCTTTCTTTGTAAAAGAGACCCTTGAAAGTAAAGTTGTGGATTACATAGTAAGAGGGGAAGGAGAGGTTATAACTCTCAATCTAATAGATGCTATTTCCAATAAAAAAGATCCTCACGAAATAGATGGCATAGCATTTAGGGAAGATAATAATATAATAGAAACAAAACCATTTCCCATAATCAGGGATGTAGATAGTATTCCACTTCCTGCAAGGGATCTTTTGCCTATGGAAAAGTATAGGGTGCATAAATTTGAAGGAAAACCAATAACTACGGTACTTACAAGCAGAGGATGCCCCTTTAACTGCTATTTCTGCTCATCATCACAATTCTTTGGTTTAAAATGGAGAACAAGAAGTGTAAAGAGTATAGTAGATGAGATCGAATTCCTCGTTAATAAATACAACTATCACAGATTTGCATTTGTAGATGATAACTTTACATTAAACCCTAAAAGGGTAATAGAAATATCAAAAGAAATTTTGGATAGGGATCTGGATATAAAGTGGTGGGCATTTTCCCGTGTAGATGAAGTATTAAGAAGTGAAGAAATGGTGGAATGGATGGCAAAATCAGGATGCAAAATGCTCTTTCTGGGAATAGAAAGTGTAAGTGAAGAGATACTGAAGGAATATAATAAAAGGATCAAAGCAGAAGATTCTGTAAAGGCAGTGGAGCTTCTGCGGAAATATGGGATAAGGGTATGGGGAAGTTTTATTATAGGGGCACTGGAAGAGACCAAAAAGATGATTTTAAATACTATAAAATTTGCAAAGATACTGGATCCAGATGTTGCACAATTTTCTATACTCACACCATTTCCTGGCACAAGACTATATAATGATGTTGTAAAAAAGGGCTGGATAACACAAAAGAATTGGTCATACTATGATGGTGCACATGCCACTATCCGCACCAAATACCTCTCTCCTTCAGAGATTGCAAAACTTGCGATAAAGGCATATGTCTCATTTTATGGTAGGCCAAAAAGACTTGTAAAGCTTATACCTGAGCTTGTGCAAAAGGCAAGCCGAATGCCTATAAATGCAAGACGCAAAAAACGTCTTTTAGATAACATAGAGAAAGGGCCATAAGTTTCTAAATATTTGCCTGAAATGATGTAATTA
>JALVIU010000122.1:1384-1664 GCA_027028665.1 Candidatus Atribacteria bacterium
CTGCACCAGATGAAAGCCCAAATAACATAGTAGCTGTTGCAATGGCTACTTCAAAGTGATTTGATGCACCTATCATGGCAACAGGTGCTGCATCGTGATAGGTAAGCCCAAATTTCCTTGCAATAAAGAAATATCCTATACTAAATATAAAGATAGTCTGCACAAATAATGGTATGGCTATCCATAAAATAGTAAGAGGATTTTTTATAATAATATCTCCCTTAAAAGAGAACAAAACCACAAGGGTTACAAGAAGTGCTGTAATACTTACAGGGGTAAG
>JALVIU010000123.1 GCA_027028665.1 Candidatus Atribacteria bacterium
ATAAGATCATTTTATTTATACTTGCATTTTTCGGCATACTTCTTCACCATAATCTACTGTTTTTTGTATTTGGTGGCACAATACTTATAAACTATTTTATGTATAAATAAGGGAGGAAAAATGCTTATAACACTGTATCTTGTATTTTTCAAAATTGGATTTGTTGCATTTGGTGGGGGCTGGTCTGCTGTAGGTATTATGAAACAGGAGATTTTAGCACATCACTTTTTGACTCATTCTGAATTTTATCAAATGATATCTGCACTTGAACTTGTACCTGGGCCAGTAGCATTAAAAATAGCCACCTTTACAGGATACAGGGTAGCAGGTTTTAAGGGGGCACTTGGAAATTCTCTGGCATTTATTCTTCCCGCAACAATTATATTTGGTCTTGCATATACAGTGGGAAAGAGGATAAAGCTTGATCAGAAGAAATTAATGGATAGCCTTAAACTTATGACTGCAGTTTTTGCCACAATTACACTATATCTTATGGTAAAAGATGTCTATACTAATATCTATATCTTACTAATTGGTGTTGGGTCCTTTTTTATATTTACAAAAACAAAAGTCTTTCCCATATTTGTCATATTTGGGGCAGGTATATTAGGACTTTTAATATTATAAAAAAGTGCGCCCGAGAGGATTCGAACCTCCGATCTACGGCTCCGGAGGCCGTCGCTCTATCCAGCTGAGCTACGGGCGCAACACAGTATGAAGAATTTATTCCCCTTTTCGTAGAATATCTTTTATACGCATAAGGGCAGAGGCTGCAGATCTTGCATTTTCATCAAGCTTCATACTTATAAATTTTATCGTTTCTTCAAGGTTTGGAATAAGCACATATTCAAGTGCATTTACCCTGCGTTTGGTCCTTTCTATTTCGTGTGATATCATCACTACTTCATTTTCGAGTTCCCCCAATTCAATAAGTTTTGGAAGAAGTTCTGCAAGTTTTTTAAGTGATACATCCAGCTCTCCTGATGTAGTTGCATATCCATAAGAATAAGGTTTTACCTCTTTTTCAAGAGAGATACGGGGAACAATTACACCCATCACATTCTCCCTCTTGGAGATTATCTTTGCCTCTGTAGATGCACCAAACACTGCTGCCTCTAAAAATTTATCAGATATTACACCCCTTGCCCTTTGAAAATCCTTATATACCTCCTGTAGAGAGGACATGATCTTTGTTCTTTTCTCTCTTGCCTCCATTGCCAGTGCAATAAATTTCTGGATCAGGGCATCTTGTTTATCCTTTAGAAGTTTGTGTCCTCTCTTTGCTGTCTGAAGCTGTCTCTTTAGACGGAGTAAAACCATACGGTTAGGATTTACATTGAGTTTCATTCCTCAGTCTCCATGTATATGGTTTTCTTAGGCATATACTTCTCTATATATTCATCCCTTATCCTCTTAAGCTCTGTCCGTGGCAGTATAGTTAAAAGCTCCCACCCTATCTTAAGTGTCTCTTCTATGGAACGGTTTTCATTTTGTCCCTGTCTTACAAATTTATCTTCAAACTCATCTGCAAACTTTACAAACTTCTTATCCACCTCACTTAGTGCAGCCTCTCCAAGGATTATGGCAAGTTCTTTTGCCTCTTTTCCACGGGCATATGATGCAAATAACTGATTCATAACATTTGCATGGTCCTCTCTTGTCTTTCCTGGACCTATACCCTTATCTTTCAAACGAGAAAGTGAAGGCAATACATCAATAGGTGGATATATTCCCTGTCTATGTAAGCTTCTACTTAATATAATTTGCCCTTCAGTGATATACCCAGTAAGGTCTGGAATAGGATGGGTCTTGTCATCTTCTGGCATGGTAAGAATAGGAATCTGAGTAATGGAACCCTTTTTATTCTTTATCCTCCCTGCACGTTCATACATTGTTGCAAGGTCTGTATAGAGATAGCCCGGATAACCACGTCTCCCTGGTACCTCTTTTCGTGCAGCAGATACCTCACGCAAAGCCTCACAATAGTTTGTAAAATCAGTAAGGATTACAAGTACATGCATATCAAGGTCAAATGCAAGATACTCTGCTGCAGTAAGTGCAATACGAGGAGTAATGATTCTTTCAATAACAGGGTCATCTGCAAGATTTATAAAAAGTACTGCCCTTTTTATAGCACCTGTTTTCTGGAAATCATTTATGAAAAAGCTTGCCTCTTCAAATGTAATACCCATTGCACCAAATACTACTGCAAAGGATTCCTCTTTTCCCAATACCTTTGATTGTCTTGCGATCTGCGCAGCAAGCTGTGCATGGGGAAGGCCTGAACCTGAAAATATAGGGAGCTTTTGTCCTCTAACAAGGGTATTCATAAGGTCTATAGCAGAGATCCCTGTCTGAATAAAGTCTGTAGGGTAATCACGGGAATAAGGATTCATAGGGTTTCCATTTATATCGAGTCTCTTATCTGCAATGATCTCAGGTCCCCCATCTATAGGTTTTCCAGAACCATTAAATACCCTACCCAAGATATCAGGAGAGACAGGAAATTCTATAACCTTTCCCAAAAATCTTACCTTACTCTTTTTTACATCAATACCGGTAGAGCCCTCAAAGAGCTGAATAAGGGCCCTTCCCTCAGAAGTCATAAGGACCTCTCCTCTCCTTATCTCTCCAGAGGAAAGCTCTACCTCAACAAGCTCTCTATATTTGGCATCACCAATACCCTCAACAGTAATAAGTGGGCCCTCTACACGGGATATTGTATTATATTCTTTAATCACTCTTCTTCGCCTCCTACTAACACTTTTGATCCAATCTCATTATCTATCTCTTCCCTAATCTTATCATACTCATCAAGGTTATTCTCAGGAATAAACTTGGCCTTTGCTATACGCTCTCTTACAGAAAGCGTAAGTATATCATCCAAAAGTGCACCCTTCTCAAGAGCCTCTTTTGCCTTATGATGGAAATAAAGGATTAAGGAAAGCATTTTATACTGTTTTATAAGAGATGTATATGTATCATATTCATCAAAGGCATTTTGCTGCAGATAATCTTCCCTTATAGATTTTGCGCTCTCAAGTACGAGTCTTTCATTCTTTGAAAGTGCCTCAATTCCTACAAGTCTTACTATTTCTTGCAATGAAGCCTCTTGTTCCAAAAGATTCATGGCCTCATTTCTGAGCGCTACAAAATCTTTACCAACTTTTGTCTCATAGTATGGAGTAAGATGTGGAACATACAACGAATAGCTTGTAAGCCAGTTTATGGCCGGGAAGTGTCTTGCATATGCAAGTCTATCCTCCAAAGACCAAAATACCTGTACCACACGCAAGGTATTCTGGGTAACAGGTTCTGAGAGGTCTCCACCAGGAGGAGATACTGCACCAATAATACTTATGGAACCCTCTCTATCATCATTGCCAAGACATCTCACTCTCCCTGCCCTTTCATAAAATGTTGCTATCCTTGAACCAAGATATGCAGGGAAGCCTTCATCTCCTGGCATTTCCTCTAAACGTCCAGAGATCTCACGCATAGCCTCTGCCCAACGAGAGGTAGAGTCTGCCATAAGTGCTACTTTGTATCCCATATCACGGAAGTATTCTGCTATAGTAATCCCTGTAAAAACAGATGCCTCACGGGCAGCAACAGGCATATTGGATGTATTTGCAACAAGCACCGTTCTGTTCATAAGTGGCTTTCCAGACCTTGGGTCTTTAAGGTGTGGAAACTCCAAAAGTACATCTGTCATCTCATTTCCACGCTCACCACAACCTATATACACTACAATATCTGCATCAGACCACTTGGCAAGCTGGTGCTGAACCACTGTCTTTCCTGAACCAAATGGTCCTGGTATACATGCAGTTCCTCCCTTTCCTACAGGGAAAAAGGTATCTATTACCCTCTGACCAGTTATAAGTGGCTCTTCGATATTTAGTTTTTTCTTGAAGGGTCTTGGTTTTCTAACAGGCCACCTTTGCATAAGGGTAAGCTCTGTTATTGTACCATCCTTTTTCTTTATCTTACAAACTACATCCTCTACCTTAAACTTTCCCGATTTTATCTCTACCACTTCACCAGATAGGCCATAAGGCACCATTATCTTATGCATTACAAGTTCTGATTCTGGTACCTCTCCTATAATATCCCCTTCCTCTACGGCATCTCCAATCTTTACAGTGGACTTAAATTCCCATTCCTTTTCCCTATTTATTCCAGGAACTTCTATTCCCCTTTCTATAAATGCACCTGCTATATCTTCTATTACGTCAAGGGGTCTTTGAATACCATCATATATGGATTGAATAAGGCCTGGTCCCAGTTCCACACTTAGGGGTTCACCTGTAGAGACTACAGGTTCTCCAGGGGCAAGTCCTGCAGTTTCTTCATATACCTGAATAGTTGCAGTATCTTCTACAAGTCCTATAATTTCACCTATGAGGTGCTTTTCTCCTACCTTTACCACATCATACATCTTTGCATAGGGAATACCCTTCGCAATAACCACTGGACCTGCAATTTTAACAATTTTTCCTTCATTCATATTCACTCACCCTCTCTTTTAAGTAGAGCATCTGTCCCAATAGCTCTTTCCATATTTTCTTTTAATATTTTTCTACTAAAAGCTTCACTCCCTGTTCTATCCGGTATAATTATAATTACCGGAAGATACTCTTTCATCGCCTCAGAGAGTCTTTTACCAAGGGCCTCTGCTATATCCTCTGATATAAATAAGACTCCATATTTATTGCTATTTATCACTTCAAAGAATACCCTCTCTGGGTCATCTTCTGCCGGATAGGAAGCAATGCCAAAAGACTTAAAAAGTAATGATATATCCTTTGAGGCAATACAGGCTATATTATCGTACATATGTATCCCTCAACCTCTCTCTAATAGTAGATGTAGAAAGCCTTGATTCCTTTCCTCTTCCTACTATCAGTATATTTTTAATATCCATCTCCCTTGCCAAGAAATAGTTAACAAAGGGTTCAATACCTACTGTTGCCCATTTAAAATATCGAGCAAAATTTATTATAAAATCATCCACAAGCTTTTCCAATAGCGAAAATGAATTTTCATGTTCAAGATGGGCAAAACCATCTACTACAACATCCTCCCTCTTTGTCCTCGGAGGAATTGGTGAAAGGTAAAATTTCCCTCCTAGAGTAGATGATGCCACAGATAATGGGGCATCATAAAGATTATCTAAAACCTCTCTC
>JALVIU010000124.1 GCA_027028665.1 Candidatus Atribacteria bacterium
AGAGTGTAAGGGAAAAGGCCTCTTCCAATAGCCGAGAATAGTGCTTCATCTTACCACCCATTATATTTCTCCACTTCTCTGCAAGGTCCTTTCCAATATTTACAGCAACAACATTGGATTTTACAAATAACTCACCTACTTCTATCTCACTCTTTATCATCTCAGGATATGTATATACATCTTTAAACCTCATTTTTCCGCTCCTTTTCCAAATATCTTACTCTCCAATGTCTCCTCTATATATTCTCTGGATGCCTTATAAATAGTATCTGCTATATCAGAGGCATGGTCCTTTAAGTTTTCAGAAGTAGCATAGGAAACCTGTTTTTGGATAAGGGAAGATATGTTCTGGATGGTAGTTTTTTCCAGTAAGGCATCCCTTAGTTTTTCAATATTGGTATTTGGATGTAGGAGATCCCAGGCAAAAAAGGCTACCCCCAAAAGGGGTATCACCTTTGGCACTATACCCCTTAAGACCTGAGGAAGAAAGCGAAAAATCAGACTTCCTGCCATCTCATTCATAATAATAAGTGAGACCCTCTGTGTCAAGACCTCTATAACACCAATCACAAGAAGACTTATCTCCCCCTGTTTTGCCGCAATCCCCTTTATAATAGCACTCTTTATTGGGGGTACTGTATTAAAATTAAGTGTAAGATCTTTACCGATCTCTGCCCTATAGAACTTTATGAAGTGTTCAAGCAGTATTTCCTTTATCTTATCAGATGCCATTATATCCCTGGTAATAAAATCCCTTACTGCATCTTTTGTTACATGGCTTAACCTCTCCACAAATAAAGGATTAGAGAGGGCATTTTGTACTATCTTTTCTGTAAACTCGATAGATATACCTGGATGGATAGGGGATATTATTTTTTTTAAATATCCTGTATCCTGTTCCAATTTCTCTGCCCCGGTCCTTATAGCATCCTCTAATACATCATCTAATGCATATTTATTCCAGTATATAGTGATATAATAAGTGAGTTTATCCTCCTTTTTTGAAATCTCTAACCATATATTATCCGTTAACCTCTCCGGAAAAGAGTATGTATAGCCATATGCAATAGATGATAGGAAAAGGATAAGGAAAAGTATAAAAATAATTCTTCTGTTCATATTTTCCTTCAAACTTTCTTTTATTTAAGAAAATTATATCACGTAAATCTCTCTGGGGCAAGTAACAAAATTAGGGAGGGACTGAGAACATAAAAGACAGGGTAAGGTGAACCACCTTACCCTGGGAAATATTAGAGTGAGAGATAATCTATAATTGGATCAGCTACAGAAAAATCTGGGATGAGGATTTGGGCACCTGCATTTACCAATCTCTTTATCTTATCAGGATTCCAGCCCCCCTCTCCCTCTTTCTCATAGGATGCAACACCTACACCGATACCACCATGGGCCCTGCTATCCCTTATCTCCACAGGGCCATCACCAAACACTAAAAGCTCAGGACCCTGTAGGTTATTGGTCTCTATAATATCCTGCATGACTTTATGTTTGGAATATTCCTCTATATTATCAAGTGAACCATATATACCACCTTTGAAATATTGATCTACCTTTAAGAATTTTGCCTCATTTATTACATCCTTTTTATCTGTACCAGATGCAAGGTAGAGTATGTACCCTTTTTTGTAAAGTCTCTC
>JALVIU010000125.1 GCA_027028665.1 Candidatus Atribacteria bacterium
ATAGGCCATATCTTCATTATAGGTATGTGAAGTCAGATTTCGTGCCTCAAGGAGAGAAAGCCAGTGATCTTCATCTTCTATCCAACCCATCCTGTATGCAAACTTTATGCAGCTTCTTGGAGATTTGAACTCCCCAAGGCCCATATATTTTGCCACAACCATTATAGATTTCCATGCATTTTCAAAGGTGAACTCAAATCTTTGAATTGTAGCATCCAGTGCAATATCTATATCATCTATATTATAAGAAAGGGCTTCTTTAAGCCTCTCTATAGAATTTTTAAATCTCTTTAATTGAATTGTTATCTCTTTCATAGATAACCCTTCCTGTGTTTTTTATAAGTTTCTTAAAATCATCATCTACGATACCCAAATCTACTATATCAAAGCTCTTAAGGGTAGGAAGCATATCAAGCTCTTCCTCTATTTTATACAAGATATGAAAAGGGATTTCTCCTTTTTTCTCAATTGCTATATCAAAGTCAGAGTGTTTTGTATAATTGCCTTTTGCCCGGGACCCAAAGAGTATAATCCTTATATCTTTTCCACAGTACTTTATTATAATTTTGATAATCTGTCCCAAAATTTCATCATCAGTAAGGGCCTTTATCTTAATATTCATATTTATCACCATCTCTATTATAACAAATTACAAGGCATTTTGTATGTCAAATCTTAGAATAATAATTACATAATTCCCATATATATAATAACATTAAAAGATTGAAAGTTAAGTTGACACTGCCATTTAACCCCACCTGTTTGACATTTTGTAAAAATATGTGCTATTATTTTCTATATAATATTCTAAGGAGGGGGTAAGATGAAAAAATATATTTTCTTCTCTCTGGTATTACTCCTTTTATTCCCTGGCATCCTGTGGGCTTTCTCACCACCTATAAATGAGGTTTCCACACTTTATATAGGTCCAAGAGATATACATATAATGATAGATACAATATTTACAGAAGGAAAATATCTTGGTATAGCATATAAGTTATCCAAAAAGGCTGATTTAGATTCTTATACAGTGTGTATAGTAAATCTTGACAATGGAGAAAAAGTCTATGAAAAAAAATTTTCCAAGAGCCAAAATACTTCATATCTTCCATGGGTCGGATATTTTAGCATAAAAAATGGGTATCTAACATATGTAGATATGGAAAGAACGACATATCTTGCAACTATCCATAGGGTGAAACTTACCACAGGAGTTGAAAATACAAAGACCTTTTCCTGTACGGATGTATTAAGGATGAAAGATAAGATAATAATATTTGATAGAAGAAGAAAGAAACTCTATGTATATAATATTCAAGATAGTACATCTGTTGCATATGATACTGTGATGGAGGAACTTCCATCTCGTTATTTTGTAACAGAAACTGAATGCATTGCCTATGATAATGGAACCTATGTACTTAAAAATGTTATTACAGGAGAGAGTATAAACTTAAATGGAAACAAAATTGCAGTATTAATTAATAGTCCTATCTTTGCAGTCTTGGGATATAGTGAAGAGGAAAGTTGGAGTTTAAAGATCTACAAAAGGAATGGGGACTACATAAAAAGTATTAATCTTGGAGATATTCTCGAGTTTTCGCATCCACCAGGTGATATTGGGCCTATACATCTTTGGGAATTAGC
>JALVIU010000126.1 GCA_027028665.1 Candidatus Atribacteria bacterium
AGTAGGTCTCCATTTGCGTGGTACCTCAGTAACAAATCCCAATCCCCCATACCAAAAGTAATCTTTTATATTCGCAAGACCTATAACTATTCCAAATATTCCTACTATTTTTGAAAACCAGTAGGCAGCCCCTACAAATCGCAATGCAGAGAAGATTCCAAGGCCAAAAAGGAAGTATGATATATATATAGATAAGGTAAATGAAAGGCCTGATATAAGTACCCTCTTTTTCTCCTCTGTATATATAAGACCACTTAAAAGGATAAGCAACACCGCAATAGCACAAGGATTTATAGAGTCCACCAGGGCTGCCCCAATAACGGTAAGAAGGGTAAGTTTTGTAGAAATACACTTCTTTTTTACAGTTTTTGCAAGAGAAGGGCACCCACATACCTTTGTCTCCAATATTACACCTTCTAATTTTCCTATAACATCATCTGCCCCTGTAAGCCACTTATCATATGTAAAAACCGCGGGGATCCATCTTTTATCTTTTGGTACATTATATGCATCAAAAAAATCATTTAACAATTTCCTATTTTTTACATTACCATAAATCTCAAATCTATGTATCTCAAGGTTTGGATATTTCTTTTCTAAACTTTTTATAAAAGGTTCTGCCTTCGCACAACTCTGACACCCTTCTCCATAAAAAAAATATATACACCTCTTCTGTTGAGTATCTCCCCAGGCAAGTCCACCAAAAATAACAAATAAAAAGAGAAACAATATCCACAAAAAGATACCCAATCTTTTATAAACCATCTCTTCCTCCTTATAAGAAGTTCTATTTCCCTCCTGGAATAGTTCCTAATACACCTTCTACAAACCAGAACATCTCAAGGAGTTCTTTATCTGTGAGAGTCTCTCCTTTTTTTACCTTTATATTTCCTTTTTGATCTTTTATAGGACCCTGGAATACCTTGTATGCACCTTTCTTTATCTGATCTTCATAGTATATGACCTTTAGTTTTACACTATCTGGTACCTTATCAGATATAGGGGCAAGTTTTACTATACCTTTTTCAAGTCCTGGCCAGAGGTCTTCGCTCTTCCATGTACCATCCATTACTGCCTTTGTCATCTCTACATACAGTGGTCCCCAGTTCCATATTGGGGCTGTGAGGAATGATTTTGGGGCAAATTTTCTCATATCACTATTATAGCCTATGGAGTAGAGCCCATGTTCCTCTGCTGCCTGGTTAGCAGCTGGAGAATCCTGTCCATGTGCTATGAAATCACAACCTGATTCTATAAGTGATAATGCTGCTTCTTTCTCTGTTGCAGGATCATACCAGTTATTTACCCATACTACCTTTACTGTAGCATCTTTGTTAGATATTCTTGCACCAAGGGTAAAGGCATTTACACCTCTTACTACCTCAGGAATGGGGACAGGTGCTACATATCCTATCTTTCCAGATTTACTCATGGCTCCTGCTATAATACCTGCAAGGAAATCTGCTTGATATATACGTCCAAAATATGTACCTACATTTTTTGCCCTTTTATATCCTGAACAGTGTTCAAATACAATATCTGGATGCTTTTTTGCAATTTCCTGTACAGGATCCATATAACCAAAGCTTGTTGCATATATTACCTTACAACCAAGTGCAATGAGATTTTCCATGCTAGTTATAGCCTCTGCACCCTCAGGCACAGATTCAAGATAGATAGTTTCTATATTAAGTTTCTTCTCCAGGTACTTTCTTCCTTGATCATGTGCATAGGTCCAACCTGCATCACCTACAGGACCTATATATATGAAGCCTGCTTTGAATGCTTTCTTTGTAGAAGGGCATCTGCACCAATTTAGTTTAGCTATAACCCCTTCCAGAGACGATGCTATATCCTTATCTCCTGTAAACCAATAATCTCCCACAAAGACAGCAGGAACCCACCATCTATCTCTTGGTACATTATATGCCTTTAAGAGATTTATAAGGTGTTCGCGGTTTTTCTCATGTGAGATATCAAATCTATGTATATCAAGTTTTTCATATTTCTTCTCAAGCCTATCTATAAACGGCTTTATTTTTGCACAATGTTCACATGCAGGACTATAGAAAAAGTAAAGGCATATCTTTTTCTGAGCCTGGGCAGAAAGGGGTGATAAGAAAAAGAAGATCAATATAAAAGAAAGTAAGAATACCTCAAATATCCTTTTATTTCCCATTAGAACTACCTCCTTTTTTATAAATTTCTAAATTTGCTTTTTCCGAAAAAAGTAAATTATCTACGTAATATACGGCCCATTTCTAAAATTGTTACAGATTTTTATAAATGAGAGTGATATATAAAATCAGGAAAAATTATAAACAAAAACCATATAATCTCTCTTTTTTGTAAACCCAAACTTCTCATACATATGATATGCCTTATAATTCTTCTGAGATACAGAGAGCTGAACAAAAGGTATTTCCCTGTTCTTCATTCTCCTCAGGGATTCATTTAAGAGCAACTTTCCCAATCCCTTTCCCTGATATTTTTTGAGTATGAGGATCTCAGATATGGTGTAAACCTCGGAGAAGATATTTACCATAATAAAACCTGCAAACTCCCCCTGGTAGTAGATACTCAATGAAAATTCTGGTATAAATACACCTTCTCGACCTGTATACAAAAATGTATATAGTCTTTCTAAATCATCTGGTGAATATGCGGCAAACACTACTCTATCATAGTCTGGTATAGCATCAAAGCAGGAGTGTATATATTCCTTTAGATTACCCATTAAGAAAGGACCAAATTTTACATAAGAAGGGATAGTGAAAGGGAAAGGAGCAAAATCAAAAAAGGATAGAATCATTTCACTTCTCTTTATAACATATCCTCCTTTTCTTAATATAAAATCAGCAAAAGGGCTTGTAAAGAGAGAAAAATGCAAAAGCACTTTACTATTCAAACCCTTTACGAGCCCTATCACTTCTTCAAATAACTCTTCAAGTTCCTTCTCTGTCAATACTTCAATTACCTTAAAGGTGACAACATGAGATCTTATAAACTCTCTTAGAAAAACCAACCCATAGACTTTATTCTTATTTTTTACCTCATATACCCTGAGTCCATCTCGAATGGGTATATTAAATTTATCATAATCAAAAATTCTTTTAAATTCCATCTATCTTACTACACAAAAAGCTCCACTATCTTATGGTCTCTTACATCTACAATGCCCTGGTCAGTAAGCCGCAAGGTAGGTATTACTTCAAGCTGAACAAAAGCAAGGGTCATAAATGTATCCTCAAGTTGTGCACCTAAATTCTTGGCAGCCTTTTTGAGGTCTCTTATTTTTTCTGCCACCCATTCTACCTTTTTATCTGACATAAGTCCCCCTATAGGAAGGGGAAGTTCCTCTATTACACGACCATCCAGCACGACCACAAGCCCACCCTTAAGTTCTATAACACGATTCAGTGCTGTCACTATATCATGGTCATTTGTCCCTATACCAAATAGGTTATGTGCATCATGTCCAACAGATGTAGCAACTGCACCCCTCTTAAGCCCTACACCTGTTATAAAACCTATCCCCAATTTTTTCTCCTCTGTGTATCTATTTACAACTACACCTTTGAGCATATCCCTATCCACATCAGATTTAATTTCATTACCCGTTACATCAAATATAATCTCATCTGTGAGAAGGTCTCCATCTATCACCTTTATTGCCCTTATTTTATTCCCTTTTCTCATTACCTTTATATCATCCACTGTAACCTTTGGGCACCTAAAGGAATTATACACCTCTTCAACAAAATAGGGTTCACCTACTACATTTGTAATGAGCTTACCCTCTTTGGCAACAATCCTTGCATCCTTCATAACCATCTTTGGATAAAAATCCTCAAGGGAATCAGTGATCACCATATCTGCTTTGTAGCCTGGTGATATTGCGCCCATACTTCGAAGCCCATAATGTCTTGCTGTATTTATGGTTGCCATCTTTATAGCAATAACAGGGTCTATACCCTTTTTGATGGCCTTTCGTACTATATAATCTATATGACCTTCTGTAAGAATATCTCCCGGGTGTTTATCATCTGTACAAAAGGAAAGATGTGGATATGTATATTCATTTATAAGAGGCAATAGGGCCTCCATATTACGTGCACTGGATCCTTCCCTTATAAGTACCTGCATACCTCTGGCAAGCTTCTCTTTTGCCTCATCCAGAAATGAAGATTCATGATCTGAGCGAATAAAGGCAGATATATATGCATTTAGAGGTTTTCCTGTAAGGCCTGGAGAATGTCCATCTATCTTTTTATATTTATGTCTTATAAGTTCTATCTTGGTAAGTAAATCCCTATCCCCATTTATTACTCCAGGAAAATTCATTACCTCTCCCAGACCAAGTACCCTTGGGTGTTTTTCTACAAAACCTATCATATCCATTACATCTACCACTGCACCTGATGTGGAAAGATCTGTGGCAGGTACACAGGATGGGAGCATCATATATATATTAAGGGGAATACCTTCTGTATATCTTAACATATACTCTACACCCTTAAGGCCTGCAACATTTGCAATTTCATGGGGATCTGCAATAACAGTGGTAGTACCTCTGGTAAGTACAGCACGGGCAAACTCCACAGGGTCTACCATGGCACTCTCTATATGAAGATGTGCATCTATCAGACCTGGTAGTACATACGCCCCTTGTAAATCAAGCACCTCTTTTCCTTCTGTATAATCCCCTATTCCTGCAATTCTCTTTCTATATATAGCAATATTGGTATCTTCTATCTCTCCGCTGAATACATTGACAAGTTTTATATTTTTTATAAGTAAATCTGCAGGTACATCACCTCTTGCTACAGGTAATATATCTATAATATTCATAAGCTCCTCCTTTCTCCATATATAAAAAAAGACCGCACTCAGGCGGTCTTTTTAAGTTCTATTTCCCTCCTGGAATAGTTCCTAATACACCTTCTACAAACCAGAACATCTCAAGGAGTTCTTTATCTGTGAGAGTCTCTCCTTTTTTTACCTTTATGTTTCCTTTTTGATCTTTTATAGGACCCTGGAATACCTTGTATGCACCTTTCTTTATCTGATCTTCATAGTATATGACCTTTAGTTTTACACTATCTGGTACCTTATCAGATATAGGGGCAAGTTTTA
>JALVIU010000127.1 GCA_027028665.1 Candidatus Atribacteria bacterium
CCTGATATACCCACCATTCCTGCAAGAAAGCCTATAACAAATATAACAGGTAATACGATAAGTACGGGGAATTCATAACTTTCTCCGCAACATTTTCTTCTCAATATAGGACCTATCTTTAAAAGTTCTTTCTGTTTTGGTGGATGAGAAATAAACCATAAAGAGATAAAAAGTAATATAGAAAATGTAAGCTTTAGCCATCTGGGGTCTATTCCCGGCGATACAAAACCCCCTATAAAGGAGCCAGTAGCTGTGGTAGCAATAACACCTAAGCCTGTGGTCCAATCAATTAGGGCTTTTTTGTGATAGACTATCATCATAAGTAACCCTGAGACCATAAGAATAAAGAGAGATGTCCCTGCTGCCTGTTGGTAAGGTATACCCAGGGTGATAAGTATGGGTACATAAAATTCACCCCCACCTTTTCCCAGCATGGATAATACAAATGCAATACCATAAAATAATATTCCCAATAATACCATAATCACTACCTCCATCTATATTCAGATAAATCTTTGCCTATCCTTCTTAAAAAAGAAGGATAGGCAAAGATAGGCTGTTTATAAATCTCAACTTACAGAAAAGAAATAAAAATTTATATTATTTATATTATTATTTGACAGATACTTCCTGACCTTTATTCTCATAATTTACCTGAAATGTACCTGTCCAACGACCACATCTATCACCCCAACGAGCAAGAACTTTGCCCTCTTCTCTTATCTCATATATCTCACAATTATTGCTACATGCATTACAATAAAATGTACGAGTCTTATACTCTCTATCTGCCACATTGAATCCCCTAAAATTGGTCTTTCTATGCTTTGTCTTTATCTCATGATGAGCAAGGATGGCAGCACCTATTGCACCCATCACCTTATTATGTTTTGGGACAAAAACCTCATGCCCTACTGCATCTTCAAATGCCTTTTTTATGCCTTTATTCTCCGAGACACCCCCCTGAAATACAAATCTCGGCAAGAGCTCTTTACCCCTTCCCACATTGTTTAAGTAATTTCTTACAAGGCTTTCAGAAAGACCCCTTATAATATCTTCAGTACTTGCGCCCATCTGCTGTTTATGAATCATATCAGACTCTGCAAATACCGTACAGCGTCCTGCAATCCTTACAGGGCTTTTTGATTTTAGTGCATAATCTCCAAATTCCTCAATCTTTATACCCAATCTCTCTGCCTGATGATCTAAAAAAGAGCCAGTTCCTGCTGCGCATACAGTATTCATTGCAAAATCTACTACTATCCCATTTCTTACAATAATAATTTTTGAATCCTGTCCGCCAATCTCAAATATGGTAGATACATCTGGAAACTCCTTTATTGTAGCAATAGCATGAGCACTTATTTCATTCTTTACCATGTCAGCCCCTGTTATTACTCCTGCCAAAAACCTTGCACTCCCTGTAGTACCTACCGCAATTACTTCAGGGTCTCCAAGACCTTTGAGCTTATCCAGAAGTCTTAAAAGTCCTTCTTTTATAGCACTTATAGGATTGCCCCTTGTTCTTATGTAAACATCTGCTACAAGTTCATCATCTTCTGATAATGCCACAATATCTGTGCTTACAGAGCCTACATCAATACCCAGCGATAATCTCATTTAATCCCTCACCTCTTCTCTGA
>JALVIU010000128.1 GCA_027028665.1 Candidatus Atribacteria bacterium
TGTTTTAATTCGAGAAAAGATATTGTTTGCACCAGTCAGAAATGGGTAAATTAAGACTTTTTCTGGCTATTAATAGAGCGTCTATTATGTCGATTTTTGTGTCACAATTTACGTCTCCTTTTAAGAGTTCAATAGGAGGATTTAATGATAATGCTATTCTAGCTAGTATTAAAGCGTCTATAATGTCGATATTATCATCATCATTTATATCTCCTGGATGATGAGCTAATAAATTGAAAATGCTTCTATAAGCATTTATAATGCATCCATTATGTATATAATCTTTTAGGGCTGTATTTCTTATGCAACTTGTCCATAATAATCTTTTTATGTTTTCTGGTGTGATATTGGGTAAAATACTAAAAATAAGTGCTGTTACACCTGAGACATTTGCCGCAGCAAAAGAGGTCCCGGAGACTTTTCGGAAATTATTTTTTAGGTCACAGGTAAAAATATTTTCACCCGGAGCAGCTATATCTATAAATTCTGAACTAAAATTAGCAAATGTTGATAAAAACCCCTCTTTATTAATAGAAGTTGTTGCAATTACATTTTCTAGTTTATAACATGCCGGATATATAGGGTATTGAACAAGATTTAAACTGTCATTTCCTACAGAAGTTATAAAAATAATATGTTTATCTATTGTTTCTCTTATTGCTTCAAAAAGTAGTTCATCATATTCATATATTCCCCAACTTAAATTAAATACTATAGGTATGTGATATATTTTGTAAATTTTTAAAACATAAGCTATTCCTTTTAAAGCGTCTGATATATATCCTGTTCCATCTTTATTAAGAACTTTAATAGGTAAAATTTTTGCCTTTGGTGCTATACCACATATTCCCCAATTGTTACATGATGCAGCAATAATGCCCGCGATATAAGTTCCATGGCCATTATCATCTTGTATATTATTGTTGTCCATTATAGCATTATATCCATAATAATCGTCTATTATGCCATTATGATCATCATCTAAACCGTTATATCCCGGAGTTTTATCGTCAATCCAGTCTTCTTGTCTATTTTTCCAAATATTATCTCTTAGATCTTTATGGTATAAGCTAATTCCACTATCTAAAATAGCAACTATAACGTTTTCTCCTTTGGTATAATGCCAAACAACAGGTGCTTTGATGTAAGTTAAATACCATTGTTTATTTATATTATCTTTTTCTGTGCCTTCCTTATAAAGGAAGATTTTTCTATTGGGGTAGAGGGAGTCTTTATAAAGGATAAAATCTTTTTGTTTGGTGATAAAAAAGGTCTTTTTTCCTATTTTTACTTTTTCTACGCTAAAAGATAAGCTAGGCTGTAGTAAAAGAAAGGCAAAAAGGATGAAAAACATAATAAAACAAAAGAGGGAGAAGAAGATTCTCCCTCTTTTGTTTTCACAATATGTATGTGGGCTTAAGCCATCTGCCGTTTACGAAGATAAATAATTCCGAGAGTTAAGGCCAAGAGAGAGAAAATGATCATTCCCCATTCGGTAAGGGAAGGAACATTCTCTACCATATGTTCTTCTATTCCTGCACCACCTAAGTCCCGGATGATACCTGTACGGGGATCTTCATCAAGGAGATCGTTGTCATTTAATACAAAGCTAATATAGGTGCCGTCTGAAGTATGACGGA
>JALVIU010000129.1 GCA_027028665.1 Candidatus Atribacteria bacterium
CCTTTGAGAGAAAAAAGGCCGTGCCTATTCTATTTTCAAAGTATTCTTTGAAATGCGGTATTGGTTTATCCATTTTTATATCCCAAAATTCTGCATCTCTGACTGCTTTCTCCTTATAATATCGTCTGCAAAGTCCTGATAATATAAAACTGACGCCTTTTTGTTTTGATAAAGTATTAAGAATAATAGATATGCCCTTAGACTTTTTTATAGGTATGAATCTGTTCCTATCTAAATCAAGAAATAATGGATAGTAAGAGATAGAAAATGGGATTTTTTCTTGATTTAGAAGATTTATGATATCTAAAAGGTTTTTAGCCTTAGTGTATGGATTTATATCCTGAAGTATCAGAGTAATTTGTGGCCCTTTAGGTACAGCTCTTATATTGAGAAATTCATATAAAAAATTGGCAAAAAAATATGAGCCTTCTCCCCATAAGGGGAAACCTCCTAATAAAAAAACATTACCCCTTTTTATCAATATTGGCTCACTATGTATCCCATCAGAAATAGTGGCTAGTATATTGGTATTATTATTATCTATTTTATATGTATATAATAGATTTTTTGGAGATATGTGATAATCTTTACCCTGGTAAACTATTTCTGTATATCCTCTCTTTTCCTCATTGTATATAATTGTATCCAGATTTGTCACTTTCCCCATAAAAAAGATCCTGGTATCTTTTAAGGTAGCAATTTCTTTTTTAAATTTGACTGGAATATCTCCTATTATGGGTATAAAAATATATTTGTAGTCTCTTAATCTCTCAGGGTTTATATCATCAAGACCTGCTATATCAATTGGTATATTAAAATGCATGAGAAAATTCTCAGTCATCTTAATTAAATCCATATTTTTTATTACATACCTTTCTTTATAGGTGATTAGTATCTTTTCTTCGCCAAAGGCAAATATTGATGAGAAAAGCACTATAGGGCTTATAATAAAGAACAATGCCCTTTTAATCCACATCGAATTCATAATTATGCTTTGCCTTTGCATATAGTAATGAGAAGTCATCTCCATCATCAGGGAAGAACGCCCATCCAACATTTATGTATAGTCTTACCCTTTTAAATTGTTCTTCTCCTACTTTTACATCCATAAATGATAAAGAATCTTTTATTCTATTTTTTATTATAGACAAAGTATCTTCATTTACCTCTAATAGTATTGCCCCAAATTCATCCTCTGCAAGTCTTGCCTTTTTATCTTCCAATCTAAATATGGTATTAATTTTATCTCCTATCATTTTTATAAGTCTTTTCTTTGCACTCTCCCCATATTGATCCCTAAATTCCTTTAAAAAGTTTACCTTTATAAGTACAATAGCAAATTTTCCTCCATATCTTTTTCCTCTCTTGATCTCCTCTTCCACAGAGAATATAAAGTTTTTTCTATTATTTAACCCTGTTTCTTCATCCAGGGTGACCAGCTCATCTATACTAAATTCTATTTCCTCCAATCTTTGTTTTAAAGAACGGTATGCACTATTTATTCTTCCTGCTATGAATGCACCCACAGGTATGATAGGAATCCAGAACAATTCTTCGATAGTAATTTCTCTTCTCCAGGGAAGTGCAAACTGCCTCAACATAAGGTAAGAGCTGTAGATAAAGATTATTATTAAAGAT
>JALVIU010000130.1 GCA_027028665.1 Candidatus Atribacteria bacterium
TCCCCTATAGAAGTTTTAAACCATACTTCCAATCTTTCTTCTCCATATCGTTAAAGAAATCAACAAGAAGATCTACAAGCACTTTCACCATCTTTTCTCCCTTTTCCTTCGTAGCTTTTGTTGGGTCTCCTGTAGCACCTGTATTTGTAAGTTCATCAAATGTCCACTTTATTTCTACCTTATCTGGGAGAGGTGGCACTATCCCCTTTGCTTTACTCATGTCTACCAGTTCAGGATAAAGTGCAAGAGCAATAGAGGTCTCTCCTTCTCCTGCATGACCCAAGCCATTCCAAACTTCAAATGTATCTGGAGGTAAAAGTTCACCAGCTGTAATCCACCAGGCAGGAAGCGTTGCAATCACAACATCTTTATGAGCGATCTTTATCTGTCTTGCAGCAATTTCTATAGGAGCAATATTACCGTCATGTCCATTCATTATGAAGATTTTCTTAATGCCATTTTTTATAATCTGTTCCATTATATCTCTTAGAGTATGAATAAGAGTTTCTGCAGAGACACCTATTGTCATAGGAAAATAGGCATAATGAGAACTCATTCCATAGGATATAGGAGGCATTACTAAAAGACCATCAACCCTCTCTGCAACCATTTTCGAAAGTTCATAAGCTACTTTCATGTCTGTAAAATACGGAAGGTGAAAGCCGTGATTCTCAGTAGACCCCACAGGTATAATTACTTTATCAAAATTACCTGCCTCAAACTCGGGTCTTGTCATCTCTGCCAGAAGATATTTTTTTGTCATTTTGAGTCCTCCTTCTATATTCATATAATAAAAAAGGGGTAGGTTTCCCTACCCCTTTTAAACAAAAACTCTATTGAGGAAGTACCTCTGCCTCAAATAAGAATTTACCATCTTTTACCCTAATTATTGTAACACTTTTTGTAGGAACTCTATCACCAGGCTTATAGGAAATATTACCTGTTACTCCTTGATAACCTTTTGTGGTTGCAAGTGCATCTCTTATAGCCTTTGGATCAAGAGAATTTGCTCTTCCTATTGCATTTATTATAAGACCTATAGCATCAAATCCTAATGCTGCAAAAGCAGATTCTGGCTCATGGCCATACTCTTTTTTGTATGCATTAATAAAGTTCTGCACCACTTTAGACTTATTACCATAAGATATATGTGTGGTAAAGAATACATTATTTGCAAACTTTGGTCCTGCAAGTTCCACGAGTAAAGGAGTATCAAAGCCGTCTCCTCCAATTACAGGTGTAAATATACCTGCTTCTCTTAACTGTTTTACAATAAGTCCACAGTCATCAGGTCCTGCAGCTACGAAGAGTACATCTGGTTTTTCTTTTAAGTTTTTAAGTCTTGCAATTTGAGAGGAATAATCTGTATCTCCTGTCTGGTAGGTATCCTCAAGAAGTATCTTTCCGCCAACCTTTTCAAATCTTTCCTTCATGTATTTTGCCAATGTCATAGTATATTCCATTGCACTATCCTTTAAGAGCCATGCTTTCTTTGCGCCAAGTTTTTTGTATGCAAATTCAGCACCAGCATATGCCTGGACATTATCACCAAATGCTGCCATAAACATGAAATCTCCCACTCTCTTGGGAATCTCTGGATGTGTTGCGCCTGATGTTACAAAAGGAATACCTGCCTTCTGTGCTACAGCTCCTGCAGCAAGTGCATAATCGGTATCACTGAATCCTGCTATGGCAACTACTTTATCCACATCTATAAGTTTTCTTGTTCCATTTGCTGCAGCAGTTTGATCGGTTTTTGCATCAACACCAAAAAGTTTAATCTTTTTTCCCAATACACCACCCTTCTCATTTGCAAGCTTTACAGCAAGCTTCATACCGTTGTAGGTAGGTACATCAATAGATGCCTGAGCCCCTGTAAGGTTGTTTATTGCACCAAGCCTTACTACATCCTCTGAAAAAGCAACAAGACTAAAAGCAAAAACCAAAGCTAAAGCCAACACAAAAATCTTCTTCATAAACATCCCTCCTTTTTTTAATTGTATTGTAGTTTTCTATATATTATACTACAATACACTATTTGTCAACTACTTTTCTGTCCTAATATTCCCTTCAAACTCAACTCTCTGTCACCCATAAGTCCTTTAGGCCTGAATATCATTACCAATATAAGAAGGGTAGCCATAATAAGCTGGGTAAGTCCATAAAGCTGAGGTAATTGATATCCAAAAAGCACCATCCCTTCTTCAAGAGGTCTCATAAGCTCTGGAAGAAGGGTAAGTAAAAATGCAGAAACAATAGAACCTGATATGCTACCCATACCTCCTATAACAAGCATTACTACTATATTAAAAGTGGTTACAAAAGAAAATGCACGGGGAGTGATCGCTGTAATCTGGTGTGCCCATAAGGCTCCTGCTACACCTGCAAAAAACGCTCCAATGGCAAAGGAAAGTATCTTATACTTTGTAAGATTTACACCACTTAAAGAGGCAGCTATATGATCTTCTCTGATTGCCAAAAATGCTCTTCCGTAGGAGGAGTTAATTATCCTCCACAACGCATAGACAGTAATAACAACCCAAAAGTAAACCCACCAAATGTTTGTATAATTAGGAATATTATTTATACCTATTGCCCCTCTCGTAAGATTTGGAGTATTATTTATAACAACTCTCACTATTACCATAAAACCCAGTGTAGCAACAGATAAATAATGCCCCTTTAATCTTAATACTGGATATCCTACCAAAACAGCAAAGAATGCTGCCATAAAACCTGCCATTATAACAGACAACAAAAAAGGTAAAGAAATGTGTCCCAACCAATAAGGAAGATTGGGAAGGAGCATGGCCTTTTTATCCAGAGGTAGATCTAAAAGGGCAGAAGTATATGCACCTACTGCCATAAAACCTGCATGGCCTAAAGAAAAAAGTCCTGTAAAACCATTGGATATATTTAAACTCGTAACAAGTATGATATTTATGCCAATAATGCTGAAGATCTCTCTATAATAACTATTGAATCTTTTATCGATAAAAAAGATTACCAAAAACAGAATAGATATGCCAAATAGGACACCTAAAAACCTCTTCATATCTATACCTCCCTCTTTTCAGCCTGGCCAAAAATGCCAGAAGGTCTTATCAAAAGAACTATTATCAAGAGTAAAAACACAAATCCATCCCTATATCCAGAAAGTTGGGGAGGTAAAAATCCAACAAAAAATATCTCTGCAAAACCTAATAGGTATCCTCCCATTACAGCTCCAGGGAGGCTTCCTATACCACCTATAACTGATGCAACAAAAGCCTTAAGACCAGGAAGGAAGCCCATGAAGGGTTCTATTCTACCATACTTTGAAGCAAACATCATACCAGCAACTCCTGCCAAAAGAGAGCCAATGGCAAAAGTAAGCATAATAATATTGTTAACATTTATACCCATAAGGTACGATGTATTTATGCTCTCTGCTGTAGCCCGCATAGCTATACCTATCTTTGTCTTTTTTACAAATAAAGTAAGCACAACAACAAGGACAACTGTAAGAATTACAATGAGGATATCTATATTTCTAAAATTTATAGCACCATAGAAATGAGATTTTGAAAGAAAAGATGGTATCCTGAATCTCCTTGGCCGTGGAGAAAGGACCATTATGGCCAAATTCTCTATAAACATAGAGACCGCCAGAGATGTAATAAGTAATGCAACTTCTGGTGCTTTTCGCAAAGGCCTATATGCCACCCTCTCTACAATTACTCCTATAAGTCCACCCACCAACATAGGAACAATTAAGACTATGGCAAAAGGAGCTTTATAAAGGGTTAGTAGAAATAGTCCTGTGTAAGCACCAATCATAAGAATATCCCCATGAGCAAAGTTGATAAGTCTAAGTATACCATACACCATAGAAAGACCTATGGCCACAAGTGCATATATACTTCCCAATATAATAGCATTTATAAACTGTTGTAATACATAAGGTAAACTAAACATATTATGCCCCCAGATAAGCCTTTTTTACATCTTCGTTTTCCTGGAGTTCTTTTGCATCTCCTTCCATCTTTACAGAACCCGTTTCAAGAACATATGCTCTTTGAGATATGGACAGGGCCATATTTGCATTTTGCTCTACAAGAAGAATGGTTGTGCCCTGTTTATTTATATCCTCAATAACTTCAAATAATTCTTCCACTAAAATAGGTGCAAGTCCCAAAGAGGGCTCATCCAGCATAAGAAGTTGAGGTTTTGCCATAAGGGCCCTTCCAATTGCAAGCATCTGTTGCTCCCCACCAGATAATGTCCCTGCAGGTTTGGAAAGACGCTCCTTAAGCCTGGGAAAGAGGGAAAAAATCCAATTTATATCCTTCTCTATACCTTCTCTATCATTCCTCAAGTAAGAGCCCAGTACAAGATTTTCATAAACTGTTAATGTAGTGAAGATCTCTCTTCCTTCTGGTGAATGGGCAATTCCCATACCCACCCTCTTGTATGGTGGCACATATGTAATATCTTGATCATTGTAATAGATCTTACCAGATTTAGGAGTCAAAAGACCAGATATAGTTCTCAGGGTAGTTGTTTTACCTGCCCCATTTGCCCCAATTAAAGAGACAATCTCGCCCTTTTCTACTTTAAGTGTTATACCCTTTAATGCCCTTATAACACCATAATATACTTCAACATTTTCTAATCTAAGCATCTACGCCACCACTCTCTTTTTTCCAAGATATGCTTCTATTACTCTTTCATTTGACTGAATCTCAGAAGGTGTTCCCTCTGCTATAAGTTCTCCTGAATCAAGTACTTGAATTCGCTCACATATACTCATAACCAAAGACATCTGGTGTTCTATAAGTATAATGGTAAGGTCAAATCTCTCTCTTATCATCTTTATAAGCTTAACAAGTTCTATAACCTCATTGGGATTCATTCCCGCTGCAGGTTCGTCTAAAAGCAAAATCTTCGGTTTGCTTGCAAGAGCCCTTGCTATTTCAAGCTTTCTCTGGTTTCCATAAGGTAGAGATGATGCAATCTTTTCTTTATCCTTTTCCATACCAAAAATCTTTAGATATTCAAGGGCTTGTTCCTGGAGCTCTTTCTCTTCTTTTAAGAAGGAAGGTGTACTAAATATTGCATCCCAAAATGTATACTTAGT
>JALVIU010000131.1 GCA_027028665.1 Candidatus Atribacteria bacterium
CAAATGCAATCTTGGCAGCCTCAAGATACTCCCTTGATGATTCAAATACAATAGGAAGGGATGGGGCATTATCTATCATATCAAGATCCATTTTTACAAATATGGCTATGGCATATTTATGTTTTTTGTATGTATCGATCTCCTCTCCCCAGTTATGGGATTGTCTCCCATGGTGACTGTATAGATGGTATTTTCTAAGCTCTGTAAATGCAACATCTACTGCGCCATATAAAAGACCTATATTTTTTATTATTTGTGTAATCTCTTTTCTATCTACCTTTGTCTTTTCCTCTTTCCATGGTTTGCCTTGAAGTATCTGTGGCGCAATCTTTGCAATAACGGTAAATGCCGCATCAGGTAAAACAGAATATATAGGGTCATAAAAGAGGCTCCCTGGTTGTCCCAGTTCTGGTAGCTTATGTGCCACCTCATCCCTTTTTTCCCTATCTGGATACATGGTATAGTACTTTTTATGAAGCTCTGGATAGTGCCAGATCATATTACGGGAAAGCATATGATCTCGCTCATCAAACTGTGTAATCTTCTCCCTATCTATGGGGTCCTTTTTAGGAGGAAACCAGTGAATAAAGGATATACCAAGAAATACCCCAAATAGCACAATAAGGCCCCAATTTAAGATATAGATACCCTTCAAATGGTTAAATTTGAAAAATGTAAAGAATATCCCAATAAATATAAGCATAAGTAGTAGGGTAAGGTATCTTACCCTGGGCTTTTTCTCCCTGAATGAGCTTAAAAATAGGGAAAAAAGTAGAAATAAAAAGAACGAAAGAATACCTAAGTTTATGATATTTATAACTTTCATGATCTAAAAATTTGTCTCCACCATTGGTCTAAATGTAATATCATGTACCACTACATCAGGGGGTACAGACAGGGCGTTGTATATTGTTTTTGCAACACTTTCAGGTCTCATATACAAAGGCCGTGCCTCTTTACGAAACTTTGTATCAGTTCCCCCAGGATATACACCTGTTACACGAATATTATAAGGCCGTGCCTCTTTGCGAAATACATCTGTAAGACCTTGAAATGCCTTCTTTGTCGCAGTATATATACTCATCCTTTCATTATTGAAGTGGCATGCGGTGGATAGGATATTTACGATATGCCCCTCTTTTCTTTTTTTCATATCCAAAAAGGCAAGCTTTGTAAGTATAAACCCTGCCCGTACATTTACAGCAAACATATCATCAAACTCCTCTTCCCCATATTCCCAGAGATATGCCTTTCTGGAGTTAAAACCTGCATTATTTATAAGGATATCAATGGATCCTATATGGGAGACAGTATTTTTATAATACTTTTTAACATCACTTACATCTCGTAGATCAATAGCCTCTGTATATACCTGACTTGCACCAAGAGCAAGTGCCTCTTCTTTGACACTTAATAGAGTCTCTTTGTTTCTTCCACATATAGACACTCTTGCCCCATCCTTTGCAAAAAGTAGTGCAAGGGCTCTACCAATACCCCTTGATCCACCTGTAATAAGTATACCTTTTTTGGAAAACATATATCCCCTCCCTGTTTTTCTATAATAGGTTTATCTTGCCCCATATCCCCATTTTATCCCCTATAGTAATAAGTATAGCATCTACTCCCTGGATC
>JALVIU010000132.1 GCA_027028665.1 Candidatus Atribacteria bacterium
ATTTTATTTCTATTCCCCACGGCAAGTATAAAGCTTTTACTCAAACTCTTTACAGGAATGGAAGAAGAGTTTCCTCCTATTTCAGAAATGGCCCAATCCATGTTACAAGAGGTGGGTAATATACTGTGTGGTTCATTCCTTAATGCCTTATCGGAATTTACATCCTTTAAGATATATCCTACTCCACCTGCTTTTGGAATGGATATGGCAGAATCTCTATTAAGTGCCATACTTGTTGCTATAGGGGAGATAGAAGATTATGCATTGATTATTGAAACAGAGTTTTTAATTGGAACAGAAGATTTCAATGCATTCTTTTTCTTCCTGCCTACCCCGGGATCACTTGCAAAAATATTAAAAGCAGTAGGGGTGGATGTAAGTGGGTAAGATTATAAAAGTTGGAATGGCCGATATGGCTGTAAGTAGCGATAGTTCTGATATGTTGATTACATATGCTCTCGGTTCATGTGTTGGTGTAAGCATATATGATCCTGATAAAAAGGTAGGAGGACTTATCCATGTAATGCTTCCTTCAAGTGATAAGTTTAAGGCGGATCCTCGTTCTCCAAAGTTTGCAGATACAGGAATCCCTGCCATAGTAGAAGATATTATAAAAATTGGTGGAAGAAAAAATAAACTTATTGCTAAAATAGCAGGTGGAGCTCAGATGTTTGCATCTTCTGCAAAGTCAAAAAGTAGTGTGCTTAATATAGGCAAAAGGAATGTGGAGGCAGTAAAGGAAAATCTGAAAAAATTAAACATACCTATAATAGCAGAGGATACAGGAGCAAATTATGCAAGGACTATGGAATTTTACTTAGAGGATGGGAGAGTCCTAATAAAAACTATAGGAAAAGGAGAGAAGGTCCTTTGAGACCTGCTGAATTATCAGAAGATCAGTTATGGAAAATCTATAAAGATTCCGATGATAAAGATATAGAAAAGGAGATTATCAAAAGATATCTATATATTGTTAAAATTGTGGTAAATCAAGTTTACCCTCTTTTATACGGGAATGTAGAAAAGGAAGACCTGGAAAGCTACGGTATATTTGGTCTTATTGATGCAATTAGGAAATTTGATTTAAGGAAAAATGTCAAATTTGAAAGTTACGCCAGAATAAGAATAAGAGGAGCTATATTTGATAATATACGTACACTTAGCTGGTTCCCCAGGTCCTTTATGGATAAGGTAAAGAGAATAGAACGTCTTTACCAGGAGAAAGAACAGGTATTAGGTAGAGTACCTACTGATGAAGAGATGGCAGAGGCACTTGGTGTAACAGTTGATAAATTTCGCAAGATGCTTGCTGAAATAAGAGGTATAGGACTTGTTTCTTTAGAAGAGAGAGAATGGGAGGCAAAGGACTTTAAATATGACCCTTTAACTATTTCGCTTGATGAGAGTTTAAGGAATGTCTTAAAGGAAACCATAGATTCTCTTCCTGAAAGGGAAAAGTACATAATTAGCCTTTATTATTTTGATGGTTTGAGTTTCAAGGAGATTGCTAAAATTTTAGGACTTTCCGAGTCCAGGATATCTCAGATACATACAAAGACCCTTCTTCTTTTAAGGGCGAAATTAAATAATTTACTTGGAGTAAAAAGTGAAAATCGAGCTTGATCTTTCCCC
>JALVIU010000133.1 GCA_027028665.1 Candidatus Atribacteria bacterium
AACCTCCCACCTCGATCTTCTCAATCATTACCTCTGTAAAAGGCTGACGATGACCAGTCTTTTTATGATAATTAACTTTATTTTTGTACTTAAATACTATAATCTTTCTGCCCCTTCCTTCTCTTAAAACCCTTCCTTTTACCTTTACCCCTTCTATAAAAGGCTTACCAACCTTTACTCCATTATCATCTTTTACCATAAGAACCTTATCAAACTCTACCTCATCACCCTTTGCCTTACCAAGCTTTTCCACTTTTAATATAGTGTTTTCAGAAACAGTATATTGTTTCCCACCAGTTTCAATTATAGCTTCCATATCTATTACCCCCGATCATATATTTTCCCAAGAGAGAATTTTTCAAAGTAGCATTGTAAAATTTACCACATAAAATGAAATTTGTCAAGATTTCTTAGGGAATATTTTATAAAATAAAAGTCCTACATGCTCCTTAAGCCCTATAAAGGAATTATAAAGATATGTTGCATGTGGAAAAAAATTCACCCATAAATACTTATGTCTTTCTGTAAGATATGAAGAAGGAGCAGGATAAATGGTAATACCTTTATTAGAAAAGGCTTTTACAGCCCTTGGAAGGTGAAATGCAGATGTAACAAGCACTACACTTTTAAAATCACTCCCTTTACATATCTCTATCGTATAAAGTGCATTTTCCCATGTATTTCGAGACCTATTTTCTACTATTATAAAATCCTCCTCTACTCCCTGTTTTACTAAGAACTTCTTCATAACATCTCCTTCTGTTCCAGGAAAACTCATAAGTGGCCGTCCACCACTTACAATAATAGGTACCATAAGCTCTTTCCATATATTGTATCCATATATTAATCTGGAAAGAGTAAAATTGCCTGGATAAAGCATTTCACCATAAGGGGAGCGCCCCTCAATTAGTCCTCCTCCAAGGATCACAATGGCATCTACTTTACCTTTAAGAGCCATTATATCAAGAGGTGGATATTTATCTTCAAGAGGTTTTAAAATAAGATCAGCACCTGGCTCTATAGATAAGAAATACATTAGAGCAATTATAAGGACCAAAAGGGCAAGTGATAGACCCTTTTTCTCTTTAAGAATAAGAAAGAAAAGTACAATACATAATAAAATAAAAAATCCTGGGGAAAGTATAGTATATGTAAAGATTTTCGAGATCAAAAAACTCATAAACTTACCTCCAAAATAAAAAAGGCCCCTTTTCGGGGCCTTATATTATTTATCTTTAAGGGAAAATACCCCTTTTCTGTACTGCAAATGCAACCCTATCAATAGCAACTATATAAGCAGCTGTTCTCATATCCACATTGTATTTATTCTTTGCATCCATTACCTCTGCAAATGCCTTTCTCATCTTCTTTTCCAGTGCCTCTCTTATCTGCTCCAAATCCCAGAAGTAGGACTGGAGATCCTGTACCCATTCAAAATAAGACACTGTTACACCACCTGCATTTGCAAGGATGTCAGGGACCACCAGTATCCCTTTCTTTTCTAGGATTGAACATGCATCCACAGTAACAGGACCATTTGCACCTTCCAAGAGTACCTTTGCCTTTATATTGTTTGCATTTTTCTCTGTAATTGCATTCTCCAATGCAGCAAGTACAAGTACATCTACAT
>JALVIU010000134.1 GCA_027028665.1 Candidatus Atribacteria bacterium
ACAGGAATGGAAAAACCAGTTATTCTTTCCCATATGCCCTTTGAGTATGTAGAAAGGCCAGAATATATGGACAATTCCCGTCCCATCCCCGAAAGATTTTCCCGTATATTTATAGGTGCAAGAGAAGATGGTAAGGATTATGAATTCCCCATGGGGGAATTTGTAGCACTTTCCAGTGAGAAAGGACTCTTTTCTATCTTTCCCAAGGGTCTTAAGGAGTATGAAGTACACAATGATGAGCTTCATATAACACTTTTAAGAAGTGTTGGCTGGATCTCAAATGGAGAGATAAAGACCCGTACAGGTGATGCAGGTCCACTTATGTATACCCCTGACGCCCAGTGTATAGGGAAATTCAACTTAGAGTTTGCCATATATACAGGTCGTGATAAGGCGGGAGATAGGGAATTCAGATACTGGAAAACCCTTTATCATAATCCTCCAATTATAGTTTTAAATCAAGAATTCTCCGATGGAAAAATAGAAAGTTACTCCCTTTTCAAAATGGATGAACTGGAATCTACAGGGCTTAAAGTAGCAGAATCTCAAGATGGCATAATCCTTAGAGGTTTTAATCCTACTCAAGAGGTGTTGACTCTTTCATTTCAAAAAGATGATGTTTATAAGGTAAATCTTTTAGAAAATAACCTGGAAAAAATAAGAGATAGTATAGATATAGACCCTATGAAAATTGTAACATTGAAATTTTTAAGATCACCAAAAAAAGAGTCATCTAAAAAGATGGATAAATTTTCTGTGATTTATCCTGGATTTAAATGGGATATATACAAAAGAAAAAATAACTATCAGGTAGATCCAGAAGAGATAAGTTTTTTAGAAAAAGAAAAAGAAAGATTATCACAAGAAATAGAAGAGTTAGAGGTTCTTTTATCCAAAAAGGAAGGAATAGAGTATCATAAAGTGATGTTTGACATACTCTCCCGTAGACGTACCTATCTTGAGGTATCACTCTCCCTTTTGCTTATCAAGGAGCTCATGCTCCCCGAAGACAATGAAAAAAATAACTTAAGAAATGAAATCAGAGATATAGGAATTAGACTAAACAGTGCCAGGATTAGCAGAAGAGCATACGAATACGTACTTGACTACTATCTCCATAAGGATGAAGACAAATAGAAAGGCAAGCAAACATCTTCCAACTCCTCTTCTTAAATGAAAAGAGAACAATCTATCCCATAAATTCTCTCATTTGCGAAGGCTGACATTCCTCCAAAAATAACAACTTTTTAATTCCCATAGCATTTATGTATTAATTTTGAAAAAAATAAATTTTGTACACTATCTTGACAATCAGAAAAAAATGTGATATCTTTGCAGTAAGAGATGTTCATAAAAAATCATATATTTTTTCATGTATGAGCAAATAAAGGATGCTTGTAGACGAGAGACGTATAAAAATATTTGAATACATAAAGAGAAAAGGTAGTGCTACAACAGAAGAGCTCTCTAAATATTTTTCTGTATCTGGTGCTACCATCCGCAGAGATCTATCCTATCTTGCTTCAAAAAGCCTTATAATAAGAACTCATAAAGGTGCACTTATCGAAGAAAAAAATCCTCAGACAAATTTTCTTGTAAATTACAACTTTATGAAACAGGAAAAGGAAAT
>JALVIU010000135.1 GCA_027028665.1 Candidatus Atribacteria bacterium
ATAATAGCTATCCTTAGCTCTTTTATTTCATCTTTAATATTACTACCCATTGTCTTTTTCCTTACTATATTTCTTTATAGAAAAGGTATAGACCCAGATAATGCAATAGCCCCTATCCTCCCTGTATTTGGGGATATTATTACAGTAGGTGCTATATTTTTCTCTGCCAGGCTAATACTTAGATTTTCTCTACCTGACCTTTCTTTTATCCATCCATATCTTTTCTTTTTATCTCTTGCCTTGATTTCAAGTGATAAAAGGGGTAAATACCGATATATAAATATAATAAAGGAAAGTATCCCGATTCTTTTCTTATGTAGTCTCCTCTCTGGTATATCAGGTACGATCCTTAGGAAAAGTGAAGAGGTTTTTCTTCTATTTCCCGGGGTCCTATCCCTTGTACCCCAGGTGGTAGAGAAGGGTGGAAGTATAGGAGGGGTAATTGGTGCAAGGATGTCTACTGCTCTTTATCTGGGACAAACAAGGCCTTTTAAGATAGATAAGGTGACGCTACAAAACTTTACAGGCGGGGCCCTTACAGGTATAGTGATCTCTCCTTTTGTTGGTTTGTTTGTCTCTTTTTTACTCTGGATCTTTGGGGTGCAAAGTATTAGTTTTGTCTTGATAATAATCCTTTCAGTTATATCTATCTCTACCCTTTCTATATCCATGAGTTTATTGGCCATCCTTCTTTCCTCTCTGTCTTTCTATTTTGATCTTAACCCAAGTAATGTAGTTATCCCCATAATTACAAGTGTTGGAGATATTTTTGGTGTATCGCTTTTATTAATTGTCCTTCATTTTCTAAAATAAAATTTTGAAGACCCCTTGCTTTTTTTGTTATTTAGTTGTAAAATATTTTTGTGCACAAAAAATTACACAAAGAAGGTGAAAGAATGAGGAAAAGAGAGATAGAAGGTACAGACTATAGTCTTGCAGATTTTTATGAATATCCCGATAAAGACCTTTTTGCTAAGGCAAAAGAGCTTGCTATATATTTGGATGATTTTACAAAAAGAGGGCATAACTCTTACAGAAGGACCCTTCTTACACCATGTGACCATAGGGTAATAATATGGGATGATATGACCAAACAGAAAAAGGAAATGATCATGATGGGCTCCAATAATTATTTGGGACTGGTAACTCATCCAAAGGTGAAAGAGGCAGGTATTAAGGCATATGAGAAGTGGGGAATGGGAGCAGGGGGTGTCCCTCTATTAAGTGGCACACTTGACCTTTTGAAGGAGTTGGAACATAGGCTTGCAAAGATGAAAGGGTGTGAAGATGCAGTAGTATTTAGCTCTGGTTATTCTATGAATTTAGGCACCATTTCTGCTCTTGTAAGAAGAGGAGATGTTGCTATAAATGACAAACTCAATCATGCAAGTATAATAGATGGAAGTCGTTTTGCAGATGGTGATATGAGGGTCTTCAAACACAATGATATGGAACATCTGGAGAAGATCCTTCAGTATTCTGATAATAAATATAATGGTAAGCTTATCATTGTAGATAGTGTATTTAGTATGGATGGAGATATTGCTCCACTCCCTGAGATTCGAAAGCTTGCAGATAACTATGGTGCAAAGATCATGATAGATGAGGCACACTCCACAGGTGTAATCGGAGAAAATGGAAGGGGTGCGCCTGAGCATTTCAATATGTGGGGTCAAATCGATATCGTAGCAGGTACTCTTAGTAAGGCTCTTGCAGGTGTAGGAGGATTTGCTGCTACAACAAAAGAGGTAGCAGATTATATAAGACTTTATGCCCGTTCCTACTTTTTCTCTACAGCACTACCACCTGCCACAATTGCCTCTTTGATTGCCGCTATAGATGTTATAGAGACAGAGCCTGAACTCAGAGAGAGATTGTGGAAAAATATAAGATATATGAGAGAAAACCTCCAGAAGATGGGCTATGACACCCAAAACTCTGAGACAGCTATTATTCCCATAATAATAGGGGATGACTACAAACTCCGTGAGATGAATAGGATTATACATGAAAAGGGTATATTTTTAAACCCTGTGCCATACCCTGCAGTGCCAAAGAAACTCTCTCGTCTGAGAATAAGCCTTATGGCTACACATACACAAGAAGATCTTGACACCACCCTTGAGGTATTAGAAGAGGTAGGTAAGCAGTTTGGTATTATAGAGTAGCTCTTCATATCAGGATACAGAGAGTATCTAAGCTTTCTGTATCCTGATATTTTTCTTTCTTTATCTTGCCTTCAGATTTATCCTTCAAACCTCTTCAGTATATGCTATAATTGATATAGTATAATTCAGGAGGAGAAGTATGAAGAAAATAGGGCTTTCAGGTAATCGGGGTATAGGAGATAGCTATCCTGTTTTTATAATTGCCGAGATGTCTGCAAATCATCTTCATGATTTTGATATAGCTGCAAAAATCATCGGGGAAGCGAAAAAAGCAGGGGCAGATGCTATAAAGCTTCAGACATATACACCTGATACTATTACAATAAATTGCAAAAATGAGTACTTTCAGATAAAGCAAGGTACAATATGGGATGGTCGAACACTTTACGATCTATACAAAGAGGCATATACCCCATGGGAGTGGCAACCTAAGCTTAAAGAAATTGCTGAAGAAGAGGGCCTGATATTTTTTTCAACGCCGTTTGACAAATCTGCTGTAGATTTTCTTGAGGATTTGGATGTCCCTTTATATAAGATAGCCTCTTTTGAGATTACAGATATCCCTTTAATAGAATATATAGCAAAAAAAGGAAAACCCATTATATTGTCTACAGGTATTGCTACTTTGAAGGATATAGAGCTTGCACTTGAGACAATAAGGGTACAGGGAAATAATCAGATAGTACTTTTAAAATGCACAAGCGCCTATCCTACTCCTATAGAGGAGTCTAATCTTCTTACAATTTCCAATATGAGAGAGACTTTTGATATTATTGCAGGACTTTCTGACCATACCACAGGGATTGCAGCACCTGTAGTTGCTACTGCTCTTGGAGCCAAGGTGATAGAAAAACATTTTATATTAGATAGAAATTTGGGTGGACCAGATGCAGCCTTTTCTTTGGAACCAGAAGAGTTCAGACAAATGGTAGATGCTGTAAGAAATGCAGAAAAGGCACTTGGAGAGGTTAAATATACACTTACAGAAAAACAAAGAAAGTCGAGAGAGTTTTCAAGGTCACTCTTTGTGGTAAAGGATATAAAAAAGGATGAGATCTTTACAGAAGAGAATGTTAGATCCATTAGGCCAGGATTTGGCCTTCATCCAAAATACTATCAAGATATTCTTGGTAAAAAGGCTTCCAGAGATATTAAAAAAGGTACCCCACTTTCCTGGTCGATGATTCATTTTTAAGTTTAATCACTTATAGAGGTATGCCGATAATTAATAAAAAAGTAGGAGTTGCTTATGCGTCCAATTTCTTATGGGAAACAATACATAGATGAAAGTGATATAGAAGAAGTAGTAAAGGTTTTACATTCAGACTATCTTACCCAGGGGCCAAAGGTTAGAGAATTTGAGAAAAATCTTGCTGAAATTGTTGGTGCAAAATATGCTGTCTCTTTTTCTAATGGGACTGCTGCCCTTCATGGTGCCTATTTTGCAGGTGGACTTGGTCCAAAAGATGAGATTGTAACCACACCGAATACATTTGCAGCCACTTCCAATGCTGCATTATATCTTGGTGCAAGGCCTATATTCTCAGATATAGATATGAAAACAGGGAATATAGATCCCGATGAAATAGAAGAAAAGATCACTCAAAGAACAAAGTTTATAGTACCGGTCCATTATTCAGGTCATCCTGTAGTACTTGAAACCATATACAAAATAGCAAAAAAGCATAATCTTATGGTAATAGAGGATGCCTGTCATGCACTTGGGGCAAAGTATAAAGGAGACCCAATAGGTTCTTGTAAATACTCAGATATGACTGTATTTAGTTTTCACCCTGTAAAATCTATAACCACAGGAGAAGGTGGTGCAGTAACAACCAACAGTAAAGAGCTTTATAATCGTCTCATTTTGTTCAGACAGCATGGTATTACAAAAAATAGAGAAGATTTCAGTAGGACACCAGATGGACCATGGTATCATGAAATGAGACTTCTGGGATATAATTACAGACTTACAGATATACAGGCTGCATTGGGTATATCTCAGCTTAGAAAACTTGATAAGTTTATAAAACGTAGAAGAGAAATTGTTTCGCTTTATAAGGATCTTTTGAAAGATAATCCTTACTTTGAGCTTCCACCTGAGGAAGAATATGCCTTTTCTTCCTGGCATTTATATCCAGTAAAATTGAAAGAACCATATATTCCTTATAAAAGAGACATCTTTGAAGAACTAAGAAAAAAGAGCATATTTTTACAAGTCCATTATATACCTGTATATATGCATCCCTATTATCAGGATTTAGGATACAAGAAGGGAATCTCGCCAATATCAGAAGATTTTTATAAAAGAGAGATAAGTTTTCCTATATATTATTCTTTAGAAGATAATGAACTTAGATATTTTGTGGATACAATCCTTGAAATTATGGAGAAGTTAATATGAAGACAGGAGCAATAGTTCAAGCGAGGACTACCTCTACAAGACTTCCAAAAAAGGTTCTAAAGGAATTGCCCTATGGAAGTGGAATAACAGTTTTGGCACAGGTAATAAGAAGGTTAAAAAAGGTTAGTAATATAGATGTAGTCATTATAGCAACAACTACTGATAAAGAAGATGATGAGATTATCAATATTACAAAAAAAGAAGGTGTACCTTATTATAGAGGAGAGAGAGATGATGTACTTTCAAGATACTATTTTGCGGCAAAAGAAAACAATTTAGATACGGTAGCAAGAATCACAAGTGATTGTCCTGTGATTGACCCCAATATAGTTAATTATGTAATAGATAAATTTTTTAAACAAGGCGTAGATTATGCAACAAATATCTTAAAGAGGACATATCCTCATGGTATGGACACAGAGGTATTTACATTTTCTTCCCTGGAGAGAGCTTATAGTGAAGCTAAAGAAGCTTATGAACGAGAGCATGTTACCCCCTATATCAGATTACATCCAGAAAAATTTTCTTTA
>JALVIU010000136.1 GCA_027028665.1 Candidatus Atribacteria bacterium
GGTTGATACCTTTGGTCATATAGATATCTCGAATCCTGTATATCCAAATAGTGATATAGTAGCAAAATGAAAGAGAGGATAGATCAACTCCTTGTAGAGAAGGGGTTATTTGATACACGAGAAAAGGCAAAGAGGGCTATAATTTCTGGTATTGTTCATGTAGAAGGGTGGGATTCCTTGAAGCCTGGTACAAGGGTTCCCCAGGATGCAAAGATTGTTGTAAAGGATAAAAAGGCCCTGTTTCCATATGTAAGCCGAGGGGGTCTGAAACTGGAGAAGGCCCTTGGTGAGTTTGATATATCTGTAAAGAATAAGATTGCCCTTGATATAGGGGCATCTACTGGAGGTTTTACAGATTGTCTTTTACAGTTTGGTGCAAAACTGGTTTATGCAGTGGATGTGGGATATGGACAGCTTGACTGGAAATTGCGAAACAATCCAAAGGTATTAGTGAGGGAGCGTGTAAATGCACGATACCTTTCCAGAGAGGTTGTGGATGAGGATATAGATATAGTAACTATAGATGTATCCTTTATATCCCTTAATAAAATACTCCCTGCTATCCTTTTTGCTTTAAAAGAGAAAGGGGATATTGTCGCACTTATAAAACCTCAATTTGAGGCAGGGAAGGAAGAGGTGAAAAAGGGGATCATAAGAGACCCATCTATTCATAAGAGGGTTATAGAGGATATAGTAAGTGCGGCAGAAGATATAGGCCTTTATCTTTATGGCCTTACATGGTCACCTATAAAAGGCCCTAAAGGTAATATAGAGTTTTTGGCATGGTTCAAAAGAGGTATAGAGGGTACACTGAATATTGAAGATATGGTGGAAAAGGTGGTAAAGGAGGCACATACCCAATTAGGATAAGGGACCTACTCCTTTTATTTGTTGGTATCTTTTCTTCCTGGTTTTTCCTTGTATGGGTACCGAAAAAGGTAAAAACTACAAGGTTTAATTATAGGATGAGGAATGGAAGAGATGCGGAAAAAAGGGCAGAGAAGATACTCAGAAAAAATGGTTATAAGATACTCTCTTACCAGGAGAGAAGAAAGTACCACTTAAAAGTAGATGATAGTATAGAAGAGGTTGTAGTAATTGTAGATTATATTGTAAAAAAAGGTAGAAAGATATATGTGGTAGAGGTAAAGACAGGGAAAGATGCCCGTTTCCCACGAAATACAGGTACACGAAGACAACTACTTGAGTATTATCTTGTTTTTAAAGTAGATGGGGTTTTACTTTTGGATATGGGAGATGAGAGGATAAAAGAGATAGAATTTTCTTTTGTGAGGAAAAAGATTCTTTTTCCATTTGCGTATCTTTTATTTGGATTTTTATTGGGAGGTGCTTTTATATATTTCATAATGAGGGGAAAATGAGATTCGGACTTATTCTTAATGCAAAAAAGCCACAGGCAATAGAAGTTGCTAAACAGGCTATAAATTACATAGAAAAGAGGGCATGTAGGGTTTATGTAGAAAAGAGAGAAGGCATCGTATATCCTCAAGGTTTTGAGGGATATTTTAAAGATGAGGATACATTTTTTGAAAATGTAGATATTATTATTGTACTTGGAGGAGATGGGACTTTTTTAAGGGCATCTCGAAGGGCTGTTAAGTATGATA
>JALVIU010000137.1 GCA_027028665.1 Candidatus Atribacteria bacterium
CTTGAAGGAAATATATACATAGTACCATGCCTTGTAGATGTAAATTACTGTGACAATTTATCTACCTGTGCAACAAGAAAGTTATGGAAGAAAATCAATGATGAAATGCTAAAGATCCTTGATTCTTATACACTTTATGATCTTACAAAAATGGAAGGAAATGGGAAAGAAAGGACTCCTGGATCACTCCAGGAAGTCCTTTAATATTTTACTTCTGCTGGGGTGTTTTAATTTTCTTAGCGCCTTTGCTTCTATCTGCCTTATTCTTTCTCTTGTTACATTAAACTTTTTCCCTACTTCTTCCAGGGTATGTGGGTGTCCATCCTCAAGTCCAAACCTTAATTTTAGTACATCCCTTTCCCTCTCAGATAAACCGCTCAAAAGTTCTTCCAGATGCTCCCTTAATAAGATATTTGATGTAACCTTTGGGGGAGCAGGAGAATCTTCATCTGGCAAGAAATCACCCAGGTGGCTATCCTCTTCCTTTCCTATCGGTTTTTCAAGAGATATGGGTTCCTGTGCTATTTTTAAGATGTCTTTTACTTTTTGCTCTGATAATCCCATTCTTTCTGCAATTTCCTTTGGCGTAGGCTCTCTCCCTAGTTCTTGAACCAGCTCTTTTGATATTCTCATAAGTTTATTGATGGTTTCTACCATATGTACCGGGATTCTTATGGTTCTTGCCTGATCCGCAATAGCTCGCGTTATAGCCTGCCTTATCCACCATGTGGCATATGTAGAGAATTTGTAACCCTTTCGATAGTCAAACTTCTCTACAGCTCGTAGGAGCCCGAGGTTTCCTTCCTGGATAAGATCTAAAAACAAAAGACCTCTTCCCACATACCTCTTTGCTATACTTACAACAAGTCTGAGATTTGCCTTCATGAGCTTATCTTTTGCTTCTTGATCGCCCTTTTCGATTCTCTTTGCAAGTTCAATTTCTTCCTCTGGAGTAAGAAGACCAATCTTTCCAATCTCTTTAAGGTAAAGCTTTACAGGGTCATCTATTCCTACCTCTTCTCCCAATTGTAATTCATTGAAATCTGTTCTCTCTACCATATTTATATCTTCATTTTTCCCATTTCCCTTTTCTTCTTCATGCTCAGTTCCAGGTACCCCTTTCACATGTATCCCCTCTTCCATCAATTTAATATAAACTTCATCAATCTTATCAGAATCTATAACCTCCTTTGGAAGAACCTCAGAAAGTTCATTGATAGAAAGTTGATTATTATTTTTCTTTGCCTTTTTTATGAGTTTTTTTACTGCCTTATTAATAGCTTCTTTTTCTTTTTTATTCATATTTTTGCTCACCTACTTACTAAACTTTTATTTTGGATTTCTTTAAAAATACTTGAAGTACTTTTGAGTCTACCTCTCCCCTTTTTATTTTATCCAAAATATCAAGGTACTCTTGCTTTTCTTTATACTCTTTGATTGCCTTAATAAAACCAAATAAGGCATGGGCAGGCTCTGTAAATATTGCTGCCTCTTTCATTGCCTTACCCACTATCTCCCTTTCATTATCACTAAGGGAAAAATATATATCTTCAGCCTTTTTTCCTATTATAGCCAGTTCTTTTATCTTTGTAAAGATATCTTTGTAGATACGAGTAGGAAAGTCTTTCTCATTAAGGCGAGAAAGGGCGATATCCTTTGCCTCCTCATCAGACATCATGATCCCTAATATAGCCTCTTGAGTTTTCTCTATACCGTCCCTCTTCGCCTCTTCTATTTTTTCTTTTTCTTTTGTCTTTCTTTTCTTTAGTTTCGATAGCTCATTATACAATACTCTTTCTTCTACATCAAATCTTTCTCCTATAGTCTTTATATAACTTGTAATCTCCAGTTCATCAGATAGTCCCGATATATCCCTTATAAGTTCTCGAATAAATTTTATTCTACCTTCTGGATTGGATAGATCATAATCTTTTTTTCGTACATCTATTAAAAAATCAAGGAGATTTCGAGATTTTTCCCTGAGAGCCAAAAAAGCAGATCTTCCATACTTTTTAAGAAATGTATCTGGATCCTCTCCTTCCGGGATTTCTATAATCCCTACATCCATACCCTGTTTTTTAAAAATATCTATACCTCTGAGTGTTGCCTTATTTCCTGCCTTGTCTCCATCATATGAGATAAATGTTTTGTGGGCAAAACGTTTTAAAATTCGTGCCTGACTTATGGTAAGAGAGGTCCCAAGGGTAGCCACACTATTCTCTATTCTATTTTTATGCATAGCTATAAGGTCCATGTATCCTTCTACAATGAATACTTCTTTGCGCTTTTTGATGAAATCCTTTGCAACATCTATACCATATAGAATTTCACTCTTTTTAAATACCGGAGTTTCTTTTGTATTTAGATATTTTGGCTGACTATTTCCTAATACTCTACCACCAAATCCAACTACCCTTCCCTTTACGTCCCTTATAGGGAACATAATCCTGCCGCGAAAATAATCGATATATCTACCATCTTTTGTCTTGTGTATAAGCCCACTTTCTACGAGGGTCTCTTTTGTATAACCCCTCCTTTCGGCCTCAGCACCAAGTGTATATTCGGCAAAAGGTGCCCATCCTATACTGAAGGTCTCTATAATAGGAGGAGTTACACCTCTTTTGATAAGATAGGCATATGCCTCTTTACCTGCTTCTCTCCGAAGGAGTTTTTTATAAAAAAGTGCGGCAAATTCAAGAATTCCATATATTAGTGCTTTTTTCCTCTCTGTCCCTTTATCTTCTTTCTCTTCAAGAGGTACACCTGCCTCTTTGGCAAGCATTTTTACTGCTTCTACAAAACTTATATTTTCTATCTTTTGAACAAAGTTTATGACATTTCCCGATGCACCACAACCAAAACAGTGGAATATCTGTTTTTCCGGACTTACTACAAATGATGGGGTTTTTTCGTCGTGAAAAGGGCAGAGTGCTTTAAAATTGCTTCCAGATGGTCTTAGGTCTATATATCGTGAGACAACATCCACTATATCTAACTTATCTCTTATTTCTTCAAGGGTCTTCTCCGGAATCTTCATAGTAAGTCTCCAATTTATATTATACCACAAGGAAAAAAGTTGACTTTGAGAATTTAAAGAATTATACTTTCTTTAAGAATTCTAATGGAGGAAGGAATGGCAAATATAGGGATATTTGTATCCTATAATGAAAGACCAGGTATATATATCCAGATAGAGAATTGGAAAAGAGTGTTTGAAAGATTAGGCTATAATACCTATATCTTTTCCTCTACTGTCCTACCTGAGTCTCTTTTCCATTATTCCATTACTAAAAATATATACAAAAATGCCCTTATAAAATTAACTGATTATAATGAAATAGAACTTTTAACTATTATAGAAAAAATAAAAGAAAGAATAAAACATCGGGTAGAGCTATTTATTAAGAACAACGATATTGATATATTGATCTTGGAAAATATACTATCTGGCGCAAGTGATATCCCTTATGGTATGGCCCTTGTTGAGGTTATCAACTCAGCATCCCTATATACTATAGGACATCATCATATCTTCTGGTGGGAGGTGCCAGGACTTAGACCTACCTGTAGTGGGATAAGAGAGCTAATGGATAAATACTTTCCACCTACTGCCCCCAACATTGTACATGTTACTGTGAATAGCATAGCTCAGGCAACATTAAGAAAGAGAAGAGGTATATCTTCACGTATTATACCTTACATGGTAGATCTTGATAAGATTCCACCACATACCGAGAATAAAGATAATACCACTCTTTCCCTTTTTTATCCATATTATGGGGAAGAGGATGAAGGGATAAAAATAGCATCAGAAATAGCCAGGAGAATGGAGAAAAGTAGAGTCTTAAAATCCCTTAATAAATCAGGGGTTACACTCCTTACCCAGCATTTCTCTCCCGATATAGATTTCCTCCTATATACAAAGACATACGAACCCTGGGGGGATTATCTACTTGAGGCTATAAAGTTAGGTATCCCTACCCTGGTGTATCCTTATAAGGTATTTAAGAGAGATATTAGTCATTTTGAGTTTGACCTTATAATATTTCAGGATATAGATAATGCTATATCAAAGATGGAGGAATTTCTTCTGGATAAAAGGCGTCAAACTCAGATGAAAAGGCATAACCTTTCTATATTAAAGAAATGCTTTTCTCTTGATATGCTGGAGAAATACCTGTCTTCCCTATTAAAGGATCAAAAGACCCATAAATTCACCGCTAAGTAAATTTTTTATAAAATAAATTTGTCTTTCCTCTTGACAATCGACTGAACAGTCAGTTATAATATAAATCGTAAATTGACTGACCGGTCAAATCTATGTAATATATAAGGAGGTTGTATATGAGGAAGTTGGCAGAATTCATTACAAAATATGCATGGCCCATACTTATAGTTCTTCTAATAATTACAGTGTATGCAGGGGTAAATGCAAGGAATCTAAGCGTGAATGATGATATTACTCAATATATTTCACAGGATGACCCTGAGATAAAATTCTATACAGAGGTTTCTGAGAAATTTAGCGGGCCTCAAGAAAATATGTCCATGATTGCTATAGAATACGATGATCTTTTCACTCTCGATCATCTAAAAAGGTTTAAGACCATTGTAGATAAGTTAGAAGATGCCCCATTTGTTGTTTCCCTTAATTCTTTCTTAAATATGCCAAAGATCGTCTCTACAGATGAGGGCATGGAGGTAAAGGATACTGTAGAGGTATTTCCTAAGACAGAGGAAGAGGCAAAAGAACTCAAAAAATCACTTCTTGCCGACAGCATGATAAATGGAAAATTTATTTCCCCTGATGGAAAAGTAGGTCTCATAATGGTAGAGACAAAAGAGGGAATGGATGGGACAAAACTTAAAAAGGCATTTAAGGATATAGTAGAGCCTCTAAAGGGTGATGCAGTAAAGGTTGTGTATTTTGGGATGCCTCTTATATCTGCAGAGATAGCTGAGAGTTCCACTGATACCATGAGATTGAGTTTTATATCTGCACTTGTCATTTTACTTGTCCTGTACTTCTGTTTTAGAAGTCTAAGGGGTGTATTTTTGCCAATACTTGTTGCATTCCTTGCATCTATTTGGGTAATGGGTTTTGTAGGTGCAACAGGAAAATCAGTTACCATGATGATATCTACTATCCCTGTACTTATGATATCCCTTGCCACAGCTTATGGCATCCATTTCTTAAGTAGATATTATGAGGAGCGTCACAACCTTGGACCTATCGATGCTGTAAAGATGACAATAGAAGATACATTTGTCCCTATATTCATGAGTGCCCTTACAACAATGGCTGGTTTTGCATCACTTATGACAGCTGCTATAAGACCTATGACAGAGTTTGGTATCTTCTCTACACTTGGTGTATTTTTTGCATTTGTACTTGCCACATTTTTCCTGGGTTCTCTATATAGAGTTTTTCCTCCAAAAAAGGTGCATGAAAAGTTTTCTTATGAATCAAATGACATAATAACAAGGCTTCTTAGAATGCTTTCAAATTCTATTTTGAATAAAAAAGGCTTAATAGTTGTATTTTTTATTGTAATGATTGGACTCTCTATCTTTTACGGTATAAAGGTAAGACCTGAGTCCTCTATTGAATCAAGGCTTGGTAAAAATAACCAGATAGTAAAAACTATGGACTATTTTAAGGATAAATTTGGTGGTGTTGATTTCTTGTATGTCTATGTAAAATCAGAAAATGTAAAAAATCCCTATGTCTTAAGAAAGATAGAGGATATAGAGAAATACTCAGAACACCTTCCTGCTCTTCGTGAACCATCATCTATTGCAGATTTTGTAATACAATTAAATGATGCTATGGAAAATAAGAGGATTATACCGGCTGACCCTTCTAAAATAGATAACCTATGGTTCTTTGCAGGTAGCAACAAGTATATTACCTCTATGATCGGGGATAAGGATGAAGATACCATCGCCCAGATAAGAACACGGGAAATGACTTCAAATGCACTTACAGAGGCAATTGATAAGTTAAATAAGTTTATTGCAAAGATTCCTAAAAAGGTAAAGGCGGTGGATCTACCAAGCTTGGATGAAAATGAGCGGAAAAAGTACTATCCATATATTGCAGATGAGATTATAGATGCGCTCTCTGTAAGAGGTGTAAAAATAAAGGATAAGGATGGTTTGAAAAAAGAGCTTGTAAGTCTTATGGCCAAACCACTTTCTGGCTTTAAAAATACCCAGGATAGCTTTATTGATAAGATAATAGCATATTCATCATTAGAATTAGAGGATATGGGAATAGATAAAAAAGAGTTAAAACCCATACTCATTCAGTATATAAAGGATAACAAGACTGAAGATGAACTCCTTAAGATGCTTGTAAACAAATTCGAACTCTCAGATGATGATGCAGATTATCTTGTAGGTGTACTTACCGATTCTGAAGAGATGGCCCTTGAAAGAGAAAAGGTAAAGGCTGCAAAGACTATGACAGAGAAATATATAGGCCAGAAGTTAGAGGATGATATAGGGGATATCCTCTGGTATGTTATGGATAATGTGGCATATGTCCCTGATTTAAATGGGAATATAACCCTTTCCTTTAAGCTAACAGGTATCCCTGTTATTACAAATAGGATAAATGATAGTTTATTGCGAAGCCAGATTAAGAGTATGGGTATTGCCTTTGTAGCAGTATTTTTGATGCTCTCCTTCCAATTTGGTTCACTATTTATAGGAATTCTGACCATCATTCCAATACTTCTTACAATAGTTACATCATTTGGGCTTATGGGTCTTTTACATATCGACCTGAATATAAGTACAATAATGGTTGCAAGTATTGCTATAGGTGCAGGTATAGATTATACTATACACTATGTGACAAGATATAAAAATGAACTACAGAGAAGATCTAAAATAGATGCATTAAAGATTACAATGACAGGTACAGGGCGTGCCATAGTATTTAATTCTATATCTGTTGCAGCAGGGCTTTATGTACTTTCATTCTCCACCATTCGTATGATGGCCGTATTTGGTGAACTTATTGGAAGTGTTATGCTTATAAGTGTAGTTTATACACTTTTGTTATTACCTATATTATTAAACTACGCAAATTTTAAAGAGGAGGTAAAAAGATGAAAAACTTAAGAAATTTAGGTATTTTAGTAGTTATGCTTATCGTTGTGGTTTTTTCTGGGCTGGCCTATGCTATTACTGCAGATGAAATAATAGACAAAATGAATCAGGCAGCCCCTGATTTTACTACACAAAAGGCTATATCGAAGATGATCCTTATCGACAAAGATGGTAAGGTAGAAGAGGAAAGATCTATGCTTATGTTTTCTAAAAAAGAGGGTGATGAGACTACATCTCTTATGAGATTTCTTTCTCCTAAATCTGTAAAAGGTGTGACACTTCTCAATATAAAGGGTGGAGAAAAGATCTACCTCTATATGCCTGCATATAGGAAGCCAAGAAGGATAGCAGGTTCATCCAAAAGTGAGAGCTTTATGGGTTCAGACCTTTCATATGAAGATCTGAGTATGGACTATAAGGATAAGAAAAAATATGAAAGCAAACTTGTAAAAGAAACAGATACAGAATACATATTAGAAGTACATTCACTGGATAAGGATACATCTTATGATAAGATAATGCTTTTTGTGGATAAAACACACTTTTATGCAAAGAAGGTGGAATTATACAAAAAGGGTGAGCTTTCTAAGATTATTCAGATGTTAAATGTAAAGATAGATGATAATGGAAAGGTAACACCTATGGAGATTGTGGTAGAGGATGCAAAAACAGGACATAAAACAAAGATGGTGATGGAGAGTATAGAGTATAATATAAAATTACCATCCAATTTCTTTAGTATAAGAACACTTAAAAAACCTAAATTACAGTAATTACCATCCTCCAAAGAGTGTGGGCAGGCTTGAAGAGAGGTTGGCATTTTAATACAATAAAATAAGGAGAAAGAATAATGAATAGAAATCAATTAATTACATTGATTTGTGTGGCAATTGCAGGGCTTATATTTATCCCATCTGTTATATTTGCTATGCCACTAATTGCACTTTTTGGTGCGTTTTTTGATTGGCTACCTCTTTTTACAGGATGGATGAAAACCGGACACATTGTTAACAAATTGCTCCTTATACTGCATACAGTAGTTACTATAATAGCATATATATTTTTTGTAGTATGGGTAATTATGAAAGGAAATAGATTAATGGGTTTTACGTTCCTGGAAATATGGTGGATAGCAGTTATTCTGGGAGTATTGATGATAACATATAGAGGAAAAAGAAACATTCAGGAGGTATGATAAATGGAAAAAAGCAAAACCTTTATATTTATAATTTTTCTTATACTAATTACCACTTATGCATATGCAGGAGAATTTTCAGGCACATTTACTTACACTGGAGGTTATAATCTTCAAACTAATAAGTTAAACAATACACTGAAATTAGAACTTAAATATACAGAAAACTTCACAGATGAATTATTTGTAGAGGGTGATTTTGTATTAAAGTATACAGATAAACCTTTTGCACCACCTTTTATATTTATGCCAAAGGAGGCCTATCTTGGTGCATATGACCTTATTTCAAATCTCGATCTGAGGGCAGGTTTTCTCATTATATCGTGGGGAGCATCTGATATGTTCAGTCCCCTTGATAACTTTAATCCAATACCTCCTGAGATGTCAATTGGTAGCCTACCAGAAAAGAGAGGGGTACTTGGTGTCGATGCTACATATTATATAGATGACGATACATATCTTCAGGTAGTATATTTACCTAAATTTGCTCCATCAATGATGCCACCAGAGGCAGAGGAGAATATGTATCTTGGTATGTTTGCACCACAGTTTGCATCACAGGGTATCAATATAACCTCTGTAAATATTACCCATAATACCCCACAAGGTCCTGCATGGGGTATAAAACTTGCCAGAAGTTTTGAATCATTTGATGCCGCACTCTCCTACTACAATGGATATTATATGAGTTCATTTGTCCACTCTATGGTCCCAGACCCTGCCACAGGTACCCTGGATCTGACACTCTCTAACCCCAAAAAACAGGTTTTTGGGCTCGAATTTCAGGGGGACTTTCCAGGAATAGAGGGTGCCACACTTAGAGGTGATATCGCATATATAATACCCCAGCCATGGCAGTTAAATGGACAGGATGTGCTAAAGGATCCTTATGTTAAGGCATCTATTGGCGCAGATTATAAAACATCTTCTGACCTTTATATAAATCTTGGATATATGTATGGATTTATGACAGAAGAGGGGGATAAGTGTTCACCATACATGTATCTTATACTAAAACAGCCAATAAAGGATACAGATCTTACACCTATATATACAGGCCTTATAAGCCTTAAGGATGGAAGTATGCTCCATTCTATAGGGGTAGAATACAAGGTAACAGATGACCTTTCTATTACATTATCATATGTAAAGGTGCTTGGAGATGATACATCCAAATTAGGTGCCATGAAACGTGCAGAAGGTATATATCTTTCAGGAGAGTGGTCTTTTTGATGGATAAGAGGGAAAAGATCCTGAAAGCCGCTATCGATGTATTTTTTCAAAAGAGCTTTTATGATGCTACTATGGAGGATATAGCAGAGGCATCAGGTGTAAAAAAATCCACTATATATTATTATTATACTTCAAAGATGGATCTTGTTTTTGAGCTTTTGAAGGATAGCATAAATATACTATTTACAAATCTTGAAGAGATCCTGAAAAATACAGAAGAGGCCAAAAGCAAGGTAAAAAGCATTATAGATTTCTATATTAAGATGTATAAGGAAAATTACAAACTCTTTATCGTTTTTCAAAGAATTGGGTATGATTTTATGAAATCTAAAGATGAAAAGGCAAGAATAAATGAGTTTTTTGAGAATTTAAGAAAAGAGAAAAAGAAACTTACTTCTCTTTTTGGGGATGTAACTTTATCAAGTGGAAAAACTTTAAACGGAGAGGTATTTGTAGGTGCCCTTATGGGTGCACTGGGAAGAGTGATATTTGAACATATATCACAAGGTAAAGACCCAAAGGAGAAAGAATTAAGAGATATTGGAGAGATATTTATAGCAGCACTTAAATAGATAACACCTTATCAAATAAACCAAAAAGGTCCGAGATAATTCTCGGACCTTTTTTACTACTTATTTTAAGCTATCTATCATATAATCTATAGTCTTTTTGTATCCTGCATATTTGTCTTTAGGTAAATATACAATAAGCGCTAAGCTTTTTTCATTTTTTATTGTTACATACATAGTAAAATAATACTGCTTTTTCTCTCCCTCTGTTTTTTGTTTAGATGGGAAAGGTGGCTCAGAGGTCTCTGCTAACAGACTTAAACCATTTTTATATTTTTTTGGTCCATCAACTATCTTGCCATTTCCTTTTTCTACTATATCCTTTGCTGCCTGGTCAACCTGTTTTTTAAGATACTCCATATCTACCTTTACATCATCACCTTCTCCAAAGAGTTTTACTCCTGCTGCAATGATCATATCTACCTCTGGGCTTCCATAAAGAACTCCTTCTTTATGTTCTTTTAAAAGAGGCACCCCTTTAGGGATAGCTATTTCAAATAGTCCTTTGGGGGATTTGTACACAATAAAATTATCAGGATTTGGTGTAGGTGTATCCTCTGCGTATAAAATAGTGGTAAAAACAGAAAGTAAAAGCACAGTAAATAATCCTAAAACTAAGAATTTTCGCATTTTTTCACACTCCTTTTTAAGTTATATAAAAGTATATCATTTATTACTGAATAAGTCAAATTTATCTTTTAAGAGCAAAATAAAGGGTCAGATCTTGAAATGTAAATCTGGTTAATACTTTGGATATAAAAAGATAATAATTCAAGAATCAAGGCCTAACCCCTATACCTTTTAAATATAGAAATTTACCTTACCTTGTAATATCTTCAGGGACCTTTGCATCTATTATTCTATCCTTTATTCTCTCAAGCTCTTTCAGATCGTCTATGTCTTTTATATATCTATTGTAGAATATAATTCCCCCTCCACCAAGCTTTACCTCAAGTACAGCAGTGTCAACTTTACTTCTGGTTGAAATATATCCCACTATCTACTACAAAAAACTATGTTAGAAATTTTTAAGAGAAAGATCAGAAGAATATTTATAAAAACACTTATTTAGTAATTTCTTAGTTATTAGATATATTGTAGTTTTGACAGAATGTTTATAGATTGAAGAGTGAATGGTTTGAACATGTGTATTTAGACACTATTTTGTAATTGGGAATTAAGCTATATCCTTTTATTTTAGTATTTATTTTTACAAATTTCGAAAAAAGCTTGACAAAATCCAAAATTTGTATTATTTTTTATACAAAAATATGAAAAACTTAAAATCTCAAAGAGAGGGATAATATGCATATACCTGATGGTTTTTTAGATGTGAAAACATGGACTACTTTATGGGGCATATCAGGAATTGGAGTAAGTTATGCGATTAAAAAAGTAGAAAAGGAATTTGATAGAAAAAAGATTCCGCTCATAGGAGTAAGTGCTGCATTTGTATTCGCCTCTCAAATGCTTAATTTTCCAGTTGCTGGGGGCACATCAGGACATTTTGTAGGAGGTGTTCTTGTTGCTATACTTCTTGGGCCATGGGCAGGGCTTTTAGTTATGACCCAGGTGCTTGCGATACAATGCTTTATATTTCAAGATGGTGGACTTACTGCGCTTGGTGCAAATATTTTTAATATGGGTATAGTGGGAAGTGTTTTTGGATATTATATTTATAAGTTTTTTATAAAGATTATGAGAAATATACAAAACAATGTATTTATATCTGCTTTTTTAAGTTCATGGATAACTATCATATTTTCTGCATCTTTCTGTGCAATTGAACTTTCAATATCTGGTACTTCTCCACTTTCCCTTGTTCTTCCTATGATGGCAGGAGTGCATGCTCTTATAGGTATTGGTGAAGGACTTATTACTATTTTGGTTTTGAACTTTATAAAAAAAGTAAGGGTTGATCTTTTAAGATTGCAAGGAGGTTATGGGATATGAAACACTTTCTTTTAATAGGATTTCTCATCTCTTGTGTTCTTGCTTTTTTCTTTTCTCCTTTTGCTTCATCTTTTCCAGATGGACTTGAAAGAGTATCAAAAGAACTTGGATTTTTTCATAAAGAAATAGAGCCCATTATTAAGAGCCCTATCCCTGACTACAGTAGTCCCTTTATAAAAGATGGAAGACTTGCTACATCATTTGCAGGACTTATGGGAACTCTATTTACATTTATTCTTGCATATAGTACAGGATATATTATAAAAAAGTTTAAAAAGAAATGAAAGGACAATGTGCTCATAGAAAGATAATAATAGCTTTTTTATCCATTTTATTATTAATGCTTGTGCCTCCAGAAAATTATATTATTTTTATAGGTTATATTTCTGTTGTAGGTATATTCTCTATATATTTACTTCCTCTTTCGGTAATTATAAAGAGAACACTTTCGCTTTTTCCTTTTGTAATCCTTTTAATTATTTTTCTTCCTTTTAAAAAGGGAAGTATCCCTATGTTTAAATGGTATAATGTAATTATATACTATGAGGGAAGTATGCTATTTTTGTCAATTTTATTGAAAGCATGGATATCTATTATGATACTTACACTTTTGTATTTTTCCTCTCCTTTTCCTGAAATTATAAAAGGGTTTAAGTTTCTTGGTATTCCAAATATATTTATACTTCTTACATCTATTATGTATAGATATATTTACTTATTTGTAGACCTTGCAAAAAAAATGGAAACAGCACGTAAACTTAAGTATTTTGGAAAAAACCGTAATCTTTATATAAAAATGTATGCAAGTAGTATAGGTCTTCTTTTTATAAAAGCTTACGAAAAAGGTGATCAGATATATAATGCAATGATACTTAGAGGCTTTGATGGAGAAGAAAATAATTGAAGTAAAAAATTATACATTTAAGTACCCAGATGGTAGAGAAGTATTATCTAATATAAATTTTAGTGTAATGCAGAAAGAGTGTTTTGGAATAATAGGCGCAAATGGTGCAGGTAAAACTACATTACTCCTTTCTATGGTAGGCATTTTGAAAGGAAAAGGGTTAATAAAAATAGATGGGCTTATTCTTTCTGAAAAAACCTTAAAAGAAATAAGGAAAAAGGTAGGCTTTCTATTTCAAGATCCCGATGTACAACTTTTTTCTCCAACTGTATATGAAGATGTAGCATTTGGTCCAATAAATCTTGGCCTACCCCCTGATATTGTAAAAAATAAAGTAGAGCATGCTCTTTCAAAGGTAGGGCTTTCTGGATTTGAAAACAGAATATCTCATCATTTAAGCATTGGAGAAAAAAGGAAAGTAGCTCTTGCTGGAATACTTTCTATGGAACCAGACATGTTATTACTTGATGAACCGTCATCTGGTCTTGACCCTCGTGCAAGAAGAGAGCTTTTAAAACTTTTATTTAATTTGGAGAAAACTAAAATAATAGCCACCCATGATCTTGATCTTGTGAATATCCTCTGTGATCGACTCATGATACTTAAAAAAGGGATAGTGGTATGGATAGGTAAGCCATCTGATATTTTAGAGAAAAAGAAAATATTGGAAGAGTATGGTTTATAATTATAAACGGAATTTTTCTGTTTTCTGAAGGATAGATAAAATAGAAATTAACCATTTGTTATTCATAATAAATTCCCTTTATGCCCTTCTTATTGTGTTCTTTAAAATTTTTACCCCTTTTATCAATTAAAAACTTTTACTTTTCATGGTAAAATCTAATTGACAAGGATGAGAAAATTGGGTATACTATTTCTGTAATCGATAACGGAAACGATAATTATATAAAGGAGGCGTATTATGGCTCAAAAGATGAAAGCCGTTGTGCTTCATGCAAAGTGGGACCCCAAACCTGAATTTAGCCTTGGCCCTAAAGATGTTGATGGGAAACTTACATATCTTGGAAACAAGGTGTGGAGATATCCAGAGGTAAGAGTGGAAGAGGTGGATGTACCACAGATCGAAAAACCTACAGAGGTGATCATTGAGGTAAAGGCAAGCGGTATATGTGGTAGTGATGTACATATGGCACAGGCAGAAGAGGATGGGTATATTTTCTATCCAGGGCTTACCGCATTCCCCACTATCTTGGGACACGAGTTCTCAGGTATAATCAAAGAGGCAGGAGATGAGGCAATCAATAAGAGGACAAGAAAGAGATTTGAACCAGGAGAGCCTGTAATGGCAGAGGAGATGCTCTGGTGTGGACACTGTAAACCATGTGTAGATGGTTATCCCAATCACTGTGAAAATCTCCAGGAACTTGGATTTAGTGTACCAGGCTCTTTCGCCCAATACCTAAAGGTAGATGCAAAGTATGTATGGAGCCTACATGAGCTTACAAAGA
>JALVIU010000138.1 GCA_027028665.1 Candidatus Atribacteria bacterium
AGAGCAGGAGATCCTCTTCCAAAAACCTGGGGAGGAAAGATTGTATCGATAGTAGATAAACTCGATACCATTTTTTCTTATTTTTCTGTAGATCTTGTACCTTCTGGTTCTTTTGATCCTTATGGACTGAGAAGAAAAGCTCAGGGTGTGATATCTATACTTCTATGGGATAAAGAGTTAGATATCTCTCTATGGGAGCTACTGAGGATTGTATATAGGGTGATGAGTAGTTCGGGATTTGTGAAGATAGAGCACCTTATGATGGTAAGAGAATTTTTTGTAGATAGAGTGAAAAACATACTTGCCACAGAAGGTATAAGATATGATATAATAAATAGTGTAATAGTAGACAATGAAATAGGCTCACTTAAGGCGCTTTTAAAGAAGGCAAAGACATTTAGTAATTTATATAATACTACTGATTTTAAAGAGAGTGTAGTAGCTTTTAATAGATTAAATAATATCTTGAAAAAATTTAATGCTAAAGGTAAACCTTCTAAAGACCTATTTTCTACTGATTTTGAATTGCGTCTTTTTAATATATGGCAAAAGCAAAGAGATGCTTTTAATAAAACTTTAATGAATAGGGATTATGATGCTGCTATAAAGATTTTAAGTGAATTTAAACCTTATATAGATGAATTTTTTGACAATGTACTTGTAATGGATAAAGACGAGAGAGTAAAAGAAAACCGCTTAAAACTATTAAACTTTATACTGGAAGATCTAAAGAAGTTAGGAGATTTTTCAAAGATAGAAGGACTTGTGTAAACATCCCAAGAAAGGGAGGAAAAAAGGAGGTAGCTTATGGCTAAGAAGTATGTGTATTTTTTTGGTGAAGGCAACGGTAGTATGAAGGATCTTCTTGGTGGAAAGGGTGCAGGTCTTGCAGAAATGACCAGAATAGGTCTCCCTGTGCCACCTGGATTTACCATTACCACAGAGGTCTGTAGGGAATTTTACAGATTAGGACAAAAATACCCCGAAGGATTAGAGGAACAAGTAGAGGAAAACCTCAAGAGATTGGAAGAAGTTAGACAGAAGAAGTTGGGAGATGTCGATGATCCACTTCTTGTTTCTGTAAGGTCTGGTGCACCAATTTCCATGCCTGGTATGATGGATACTGTTTTAAATCTTGGACTCAATGATGTATCGGTAAATGGACTTATTAAGCAGACAAATAATCCAAGATTTGGATATGACAGTTATCGTAGATTTATCCAGATGTTTGGTAATGTGGTAAAAGGCATTCCTCATGAAAAATTTGAAGAGGTATTGGATGAGGTAAAGAAAGAAGTAGGGGCAGAGTATGATACAGACCTTACTGCAGAAAATCTTCAGGAAGTTATAAAAAGATATAAAGAACTCTATAAGAAGATTTTAGGTGAGGAATTTCCACAGGATCCACGTGATCAGCTCTGGATGGCAATAGATGCTGTATTTAATTCCTGGAATAATGAGAGGGCTATTACCTATCGTAAATACAATAAGATCCCCGATGACCTTGGAACAGCAGTAAATGTGCAGTCTATGGTATTTGGAAATATGGGATTTGATTCTGGTACAGGTGTAGGATTTACCAGGAATCCATCCACAGGTGAGAAAAAGCTCTACGGTGAATA
>JALVIU010000139.1 GCA_027028665.1 Candidatus Atribacteria bacterium
TTACACATGGTGGAGGTGCACCCTGGGGAATTATTGGAAGAGTAAATAAGATGTTTCCACAACTTGATAAACTCGATATGATAATATTTGGACATACCCATCATCCATTAATAGAAAAAAGAGATGGTAGATTGTACCTAAACCCTGGCTCTCCTACAGACAAAAGATTTGCCCCTTACAATTCATATGCAATAGTAAAGATAAATGGAAAGGATATAGATGCCAGGATTATTAGAATAGAGGAAGGATACTAAGATGAAAAAGAAGAAACTTATTGCATTAGATATAGATGGAACTATTACAGAAAAGTTCTCTCATACTATACCAGATTCCACGATTAGGCTCATAAAAGAGATAAAAAATTATTCATACATTACTCTGGTTACAGGGAGAATGTATTCTTCTTCTATACTGACTGCCCTTGTATTGGATATTGATCTACCTATGATTGCATATCAAGGGGCATTTGTAGTGTATCCTAAAACAGGGGAGTTTCTATCAAAACTATTACTTGATTTTGATACTGCGAAGGAGATCATTAAGTTTGTTATAGATAGAGGTTTTGATATAAATATATTCTCAGAAAGTACTGTATATACTGTAAGAGATAATCAAAAAACGAGAAACTATTCTTCAAGTTTTAAGGTATCTTTTTATGTAAGAAGGGATATATTAAATATATTGGAAAAGACAAAGACAGATCTTGCGAAACTTCAGATAATAGATACAGAGGAAAGGATTAAGAAATTGGAAGTCGAAATACGCAAAAACTTCCCTCAGGTAGGAATTTTAAAATCTTTCGCAAACTTTTTGGAAGTAGTAAATAAGAATGTCTCAAAAGCCAGGGCACTTGAACTTTTAATGAGAAAGTATGGCGTAGAGAGAAAAGACCTGATTGCTGTAGGAGATAGTTATAATGATATAGACATGATAGAATATGCGGGGATAGGAGTTGCTATGGGAAATGCCCCAGATGAGCTGAAAGAGGTAGCAGACTATATCGCACCACCTGTATCTGAAAAAGGGGTAGAATATGTATTAAGAAAATTTGTTATGGAGGATATATGAGTATAGATATTGCCTTTCTCTGGCATTTTCACCAACCCTTTTACTATGACCTTGAAGAAGAGATATTTCATCTTCCATGGGTAAGGCTTCATGCTCTACGTAGTTATTATGCATTGGGGGAATATCTGGAGAATAATCCTACTGTAAAGATGAATTTTAATTTTACCCCATCTCTTATAGAAAGTATTGAAAGGTATAGAGAAGGTAGATATGACTATCTATTTATCTTAAATAGAAAATCTGTGAGTGAACTATCCCGTGAAGAAAAACTGTATATTATAAAAAATTCTTTTTTTGGTTATTACCCAACTACTATAAAACCTTATAAAAGATATAGAGAGCTCTATGTAAAAAAAGTGGAAAGGGAGTTTTCTGATAGAGCACTTATACAGGGGTTTTCAAATCAAGATATTATTGATCTCATTGTACTAAGTAATATTGCGTGGTTTTCTGAATATAGTAAAGAAAATGATGGATACCTGAAATACCTTATAAAAAAGAGTAGAAATTTTTCAGAGTATGAAAAGGAATCCTTATTAGAAAAGGAGCTACAGATCCTAAATAGATTGCTTTCTCTCTATAAGACACTTCAAGATAAGGGTCAAATAGAGATTACGGTAACTCCCTATGCCCATCCCATTGTACCTCTTATATCTGATAACTATTCTGCAAAGATTTCTCTACCTGATCATCCTTTACCATCATATAGATTTTCATATCCCCAGGATATAGAGATCCATATAAAAAGGGCAATAGGTATATATTATGATGCATTTGGTAGATTTCCTTCTGGCATGTGGCCTTCTGAAGGTGCTGTAGGGCATTTTATACTTCCTCACTTCTGGGAAAATGGTATAAAGTGGATTGCAACAGATAGCGAAATTTTGGGTATGACAAAAGATATATTTCTTTCATATGATGAAGATGGTGTTACAAATAATCCTGAACTTTTATATAAGCCTTATATATTAAAACAGGGTATCCCAAGACTCTTTATAGTCTTTAGAGACCATGCTTTATCTGATCTTTTTGGTTTTGTATATCCAGGAATGGATGAGGAAGAGGCCATAGAAGATTTTGACTTTAAATTAAGAAAGATAGAAGAAAAACTAGAAAAGATAGGCAAAAGAGACTATTTAATAACTATAATACTTGATGGCGAAAATCCATGGGAATACTATGAAAAGGCAAAATGTGATAGATTTTTTCAGTCTTTGATTTCCTATCTTTCTACACATAAGACTATAAAAAGTACGAAAATCTCTGACTTTTTATCCAAACAGATAGAGCTTGACTTTTTACCACACCTATTTACAGGTTCATGGATAGGACATAACTTAAGGACCTGGATAGGTGATAAAGAAAAAAATCTTGCATGGGAATATCTACATCGCGTAAGAAAAGATCTTGAAGGAGAGAATGTCTCTTCATCTGCATTCAGATCACTTCTATATGCAGAAGGAAGTGATTGGTTTTGGTGGTATGGAGAAGGGCATGAATCCCCTGAAGAGGATAAATTGGATTATCTATTTCGTAAACATTTAAAAAATGCATATACATTATCCCAGAGAAAATATCCACCTTTCTTGGATGAGCCCGTTATTAAGATAAAAAGTAAAAATATTCCTAAGAGCCAATTTACACCTGTCATCAATGGTGTAGAGGATTCTCCTTTAGAGTGGTCTTTAGCAGGGGTATATAAAATATCAAAAGGAGCAATGAGCGATCTTAATGTAAGGTATCCATTTCGAGCCCTATTTTATGGAAATGATACCCTAAATTTGTATATAAGACTTGACTTAGAAAATGATTGCTGCAATAATATAGAAGTAATCTTAAACGATAAGATATATAATTATAATTTGGACTTAAATACAGGTGATACGCCCTTTGCCTATAAGGATATATTTGAAGTTGGTATACCTTTAGAAGATAATATAGAGAAGGAGGCAAAGATAAGGTTTGTATTTAAGAAAGAGGAAAAGGAGTTTTCTTTTCCACCTGATTATTATATAACTATACCAATTAAGTAGGAGGGATTTACTGATGAAAAAAAAATGTATTAACGATGTGCCAGGAGAAAGTTTAAAAGGTAAAAGAGTGTTGGTTAGGGTGGATTTTAATGTACCATTGGACAAGGATAGAAATATTACAGACGATGCAAGGATTAGGGCATCTCTTCCCACCATAAAGTACCTTATAGATAAAGGTTCAAAAGTAATACTTATAAGCCATTTAGGGCGTCCTGAGGGAAAACCAAACCCCCATTTTAGTCTTGATGTGGTTGCAGAAAGATTAAGTAAGCTTTTAGATAAAGAGGTCATGTTTCTTCCTGATTGTATAGGCAGAGAAGTAAAAGAAAAGGTGGAAACCCTTAAGGAAGGAGATGTTGCACTTCTTGAAAATCTAAGATTCTATAAAGAAGAGAAGGAAAATGACGAAGGTTTTGCGAAAGAGCTTGCCTCTCTGGCAGATATTTATGTAAATGACGCATTTGCTGCATCTCACAGAAAACATGCTTCCGTGGTAGGTGTTGCAAAATTTCTTCCTGCATATGCAGGTTTTTTGGTAGCAAAAGAGATAGATGTTCTAAGCTCTTTGCTTGAGTCACCAAAAATGCCTTTTATGGCTATCTTAGGTGGGGCGAAGGTTTCTGATAAGATTGGTGTAATAAAAAATCTTATGAATAAAGTAACTACTATTCTTATAGGTGGAGGGATGTCTTATACTTTTCTAAAATCTCAAGGGTATGAGATAGGGGATTCCCTTTTAGAAGAAGATAAGATAGAGGTAGCAAAGGAAATCTTATTAGATGCAGAAAAAAAGGGCATAAAAATTCTCCTTCCATTGGATATAGTAGTTGCTAATAAATTTGCAGAAGATGCAGATTCCCGAATAGTAGATGCAAAGAATATGCCAGAAGGATGGATGGGTATGGATATAGGGCCCAAAACTATTGAACTCTTTAAGGGCGAACTCAAAGGGGCAAAGACCATATTCTGGAATGGGCCTTTAGGGGTATTTGAAATGGAGAAGTTCTCAAATGGTACAAATAGTATAGCAAGATTTTTAGGTGAACTCGATGCAATTACCGTTATAGGAGGAGGAGATTCTGCATCTGCAGTAAGAAAGGCAGGAGTTGCAGATAAAATGACTCACATCTCTACAGGTGGAGGGGCATCACTTGAGTTCTTAGAAAAGGGAACATTACCAGGGATTGAAGTCTTAGAAGACAAGTAAGAGATAATCCCTTTAATCTTATTGATATGTGTGCCCTTCCAATAGACCTTTTTACAGGAAGGGCACATAGAGAATTTATTATTTTCACAAAATATATAGTGGGGTACAAGACCTAAAACTTCTTCCTTTTTTATTTCTATAAGGGGTGTATTACATATAGGACAAATGGTAAAAAACTTCTCCGGATCTAATCTATCTTCTAAATTGGAGTATTCTATTACCTCTTTTAGCTGTTCTTGCCATTTATCTGAATGAATAAAAAGATAATCTTTAAGTATTCTTCTCTTTATTATGCCTGTATCCCTTGTAAGTAGAATTCTCTCTTGAGTTAAGGAGATAAATACCAGTTCTGTGTCCTTTGCATACTTTGGATAAAGGACATCAAAACCCAGAAGTCTGAGCCATGTGGCAAGTCTTCCCAGCATATTATCAGCAATAAATTTTATGCTGCTTTTGGGAGGCCTATTCATAGTAGAAATAAAAAAACGGAGAGGGTGGGATTCGAACCCACGGAGCGCCTTTGTGGACGCTCAATTGCTTAGCAGGCAACCGCCTTAGGCCAACTCGGCCACCTCTCCGTATGTTAACATAGTATACCATATAAATACCTTTATGGCAAGATCTTCTCAATATATTATTCTATATTTTTTAGGAAATTTTCTACCTCTTTAAGTTTAGGCATAGATGGTATGCCCCCTTTTTTGGTACATACAAGGGCAGCTTGCGCATTTGCAAACTTCAATAATTGGGCAATCTTTTCCTTATCTGTAA
>JALVIU010000140.1 GCA_027028665.1 Candidatus Atribacteria bacterium
TTTGAGCGTTCTCCAGTTTCTTCTGTTATAATCTTTGATTCCTCTACCGAGTTTACTGTTTTTTCTATAGATGATTCTAGTTCTTCCATTGCTTCTTTTACTTTTTCCGAGTTCTGAATAACGATATAGGCCTTATCTCCCATTCCCTTTGTATCTTCTTCTACTTGAGTGGAGGATCGTGCGAGTTCTTCCGATGCCTTTGCTATATCCTGGGCATTCTCTGCTACTTCTTCTATCGAAGAAGTGATTTCTTCGACAGTTGCAGATGTCTCCTCTGCTGTGGATGCAAGAGAGCTTATAGAATCTGACAGTCTTGATGCCTCAACTGAAATATTTTCAGTTACATCATTTATCTCACTTACTGAATCCTTTACTTTTACTACAATACCCCTGATCTTCTCTATAAAGATATTAAACCAGTGGCCGAGCTGACCCATTTCATCCTTTCCTTCTGGCAGCCTTTTTGTAAGATCCCCTTCTCCCTGGGCAATATCCTTCAGAAGCCTTATTACCCTTATAATAGGTCTTGTTATACTTGCAGAGATATACATAATAAGAAATATAGATAATATAGCTATAATGATGCTTGATCCAAGGATATTTCTAAGAAGTGATGACTGATTGTTGCTTACCCTTTTTTCATTTTCTTCTAATATCTTTTCAAACTTTGTCATAACCTCATTCATAATAGGAGATAGCTTTTTATACAACGCCTTTTCTTCTTGAAGGATCTTATCTCCTTCTGCAAGTTTTGCCGCAAGCTTATTGAAACTTTCTTTATAGCTTATAAATGTAGATTGCACCTCTTTTGGTATAATTTTGAGTTTTATATAAAAATCTATTCTCTTATTAAAGGAGGTTAGGTATTTTTCCTCTTTTGTAAGGAGGAAGTCTTTTTCAAGATTTCTTAGTTTAAGTATCCTTGCCAGTACTTTATTGTCCCGTACGATGTTTAGATAATCTGATACCTTCCGAATATTATCCCCAAAGATCTTTCGTAGGCCCTCTTTTTCTGTAAGGCCAATTTCCTTTTGTATGGCTACATATTTTGAGAACTTACTTTTCCATTGAGAGAGGAGATTTTGCACATCTTTTAATCTCTTAGTTTCTTTTATATTTTTTAATTTTAGGATATCATTAATATTTTTATTAATCCTATCAATAAGTTTATCAATAGAGGAAACAATCTTTAGGTCTTTTTTTGCAACAAATTCCTCTTCTAATATCTGTATGGAGAGTATATCTCTATTAACATTGTTCATCTTCTCTGAGATTGCTTTTATTGTATTATTTTCATTAGTTATGGTAAAGTTTTGATTTATCATATACCATGTAGTAAATATTATTGCACCAAATCCGATGACTAATAAACCAATTAATACCAGAAACTTTGTTCGTATAGTGAGATTTCTCATTTTCAACCTCCTTTATTAAATATTCTCATTTGAAATCCAAGAATACCTCTATTCTGTATATAATATAACAAATAAAATTTCATTCTTCAACATTTTTTTTCAAAAAGTTTAAAATTTTTCTTTTCTGAACTGTTTTGTCTTATATATTTGGCTTATTTTTAGAGATAAAGCTACTTGACAAAAAAATAGTTAGATATATAATAATT
>JALVIU010000141.1 GCA_027028665.1 Candidatus Atribacteria bacterium
CTATCCATTTGTGAAATCTTAATTTTTACATTCTTAGATACTACACTTCTAAAAAGTGTTTCCATGTTTTTTATCTCTTCACCAAGGTCGAAGATCTCTCTTTTTGACTCTCTGTAACTTACATATGTAAGCATCTGTTTTGTCAGTGTCCTTGCCCTAAGTGATGCATCCATAATATTATTTATATACTTCTTTAGTTCCTCTGGTATTTTTAACTCTAAAACGGAGAGATTTCCAATCACAGCGGTCAGCAGATTATTAAAATCATGGGCAATACTTCCTGCCATAAGGCCAAGACTTTCGAGACGTTCTTTTTTTTCTATATATCGCTTTATCTTTTCATCTTCTGTAATGTCTTTTGCAATAGAGAGTATACCTATAAATCTTTTTTTATTATCATATATAGGAATTTTTCTTACATCAAAAGATATATCACCCCTGGAAGGTAAATAATACTTGCTCATATGTCTCAATGGGACACCATTTTTTCTAATAATCTTATCATCAGAAATAGCCTTTATAAAAATCTCCTTAAAATGCTCATCTTTCAGGTAATTTATAAGTTCTTCATTTGTTTTGCCTTTATATTCTATATCGGTGAGTCCATAAAATTCAAGGGCAGATCTATTTGCAAATACCCATTTTCCCTTTTTATCCTTTATTATAATGATATCTGGAATAGAATTTAGTGTGGATTCAAAACGAAATATTAGATCACTTAAGTCGCCAATACCTTTATGTGTTACCAAGAAAACCTCAAAAATTTTTAAAATTGCCCTTAAAAAGTATATATCCTCTTCAGTATATGGATCTCCTCTTTTGCTTATAAGAATAAAACCAAGGTATTTTCTCTTGGTATATATAGGCATAAGCAATACATGTTTTATATCTTTTTCCATAAGATATGTTTTTAATCTCTCATCTTTGATCTTTTCTACATTGCCTATGAAAGGTTGATCAATAGAGGTGTAGTAAGATGGAAGATCCTTCATATCACGAGGGGTAATACCTTCCTTTTCACATTTTATAAAGGGGACATATATATTTTTTTCATCTAAGAGCTTAAGTCTGTATAAATATATACCGTCTATATCAAAGGATAAAGAGAGCCTTTTAAAAAGTCTAGTTATAAGTTTTGAAAGGGAAGTATCCTCCAAAAAAAGATAATCTAAAATATCAGAAATAACTGAATAATACTCTTTCATAGAACTTACCTATAGATAAATTTATCCCCCCTTCTGATAATCAAACCCAATTAAAGGGTCTAAACCCCTCTTAGAGAGAGGTTTAGACCATCTTATCTATTCACTTTCTTTTTCTTCTGCTTCTTCATTTTGGCTTTTTATTTTTACTTCATCTTTATTTTTTTGCAGGAAACTTCCTGTTCCACTTTTACCTGCAAAGAGTACAACGAGTGCTAAAATTCCTAACAAAAATGCAAGCCATGCTATAAATGTAGTAAAACCTCCTGCTTTTCTCTTTACTTTTTTCTGAAGCTCTACAATTTTTTCCTCTGCTTCTTTCTGTGATGCAGCAAAATCCTCTTTTACCTTTGAAAGTGCCTGTCCTATACTTTCTTTCTCTGATTTAAGTGCCTCTAATTCCTTTGCAAATGTAGAATTTTGCTTTGAAAGCTCATCTACTTTCTTAGAAAGTGCACTTAAAGTGTTATTTAAAGAAGTTACATTCTCCTTTAGTGATTTTAACTCTGGAATTAGGGACTTAAAATTCGCAAGTTCCTTTTTATTGGCCTCTACCTCTTTAAGGATTGAATCAAATCTGGAAGATATATCAGATACCTTTTTGGTGACCTCTTGAGAAAGACCTGAAAGCTCCTTGTTTACCTTATCTTCAAGGGCATTCATCTTCTCCTGGGCAGATGATACCATCTGTTTTTCCTCTTCCTTAAATTTTTCAAGCTCACTTACCTTTTGCTGGAGCTTCTTAACACCCATTTCTACATCAAAAATCCTTGCCTTTATATCCTTTAGTTCTCCCATAATGGAGCTCTGAAGCTCCTCTACTGTAAGCTCTCTACCTGTAGTTTCAGAAAAAGCAGTTAATGAGAACATAAAAGAAAATAGTATGACAATAGACAACACTATGATACCTTTTGACTTCATAATATTCTAACCTCCTTTAGATTTATAAAGTATTTTGTTTTTAATTATACCAAAAACAAAATAAAATTACAACCCTATCTATGTAAGGAAATGCTTAACCTTTCAAGGGAAAGCATGGTTTCTCTGCGAATTTCAAAAGAGAATTTATCTATAAACTCTCGAGAAAGATTCAAAAATTCAAATAATTCGCCATTCAAGACATAATAAGATGCCCCAGGGGTAGTTATACCATAGTATTTTACTATATCATTTGCTACCATGGTAACCACTGAAAGAATTCTTGCTTTTTTACCGTGAAATTCCTCAGGTATATGATTATCATGATGAGATTCAATGGCTTTTATATATTCATACGGAAATCTCCACATCCTGGCGAGAAATCCACCCAAAAAAGCATGATCTATACCTGTAAGAGATCTCTCTATTTCAAAAAAGGGCACCCAATTATCGTTTGACTTTTCAATAGCCTCTTTAAAAAAAGAAGGGTACATAAGGGCTTCTACTATTTTTCCTATATCGTGCATAAGCGATGCGGTAAATATTTCTCCTATATGAGGAAAATCTATCTCTTTTCCTATATATCTTGCTGTAATAGCTGATGCTAAACTGTGAAACCAAAAAGATCTCCAATCATAGTATGGAAGGTGGGTAAGAAATGTCTTGGTCATTGGTTTCAATATATATTCAGATAGGTCAGAAAAACCGATTATATTTATAGCTTCTTCTATGTTACTAATCTTTCTTGGAAGACCGTAATATGCAGAGTTTACCATCCTGAGGATATTGAAAGAAAGAGCAGGGTCAGAGGATGCGATAAATACAAGTTCCCTCTCTATCTCAGGAGATCCCTCTATATCTACCTGGAGAAAGCTCTCAAGCAACCTTCCCACTTCTGCTAATGTAGGTAATTTTGTAAGGTTTTTTAATTTTCTCTGTATATCCCTATCTTTAAACATCAACTCTTACCTCATTGGAAGATAGGTTGAGACAGAGTCCTCTACCCTTTATTGTTTTTATTATATCGCCTCTACCCATTTTCTTTGTAAGCTCCCCTTTATGATAACTTATCTGCTTCAAAGAAATATCGTAATTATCTTTCCATATATTGGATAAGATTTCATCATAGGTATATACCTTTCCAGGGTTTTTTGCAAGGAGTTTCAAAAGCTCAAATTGTTTATGGGTAAGGTCTACTCTTCTTCCATAAAATATTACAGTATCTGGCCTATCCTTTTCTATATATAAAACATAGCGGGATTCAGTATCTACAAGAGAGGATTCAAGTTCTCTTATAATTTCCACCTTATAATGTGGTATAGGTATATAATTTATTAAGCTATAAGCTATCTCTATTAGCCAGATAAATCTATCCAGGAATTCTGTTATAATCCCTGCTGTTAAACGATATCTCTCCTCCATATCCGAAAGTTCTTCTTTATGAATAAAATCGAGAATTATAAAGGTCTTTCTTATATGATCTATATCCTTTTCTGTGAGATGCCCTAAAGAGAAGTGTGGAAAGATCTTAGCTATTTTTTCCCACCAGTTAAGATAAAGATTATATGGCATTGGATCAAGGTAAAACTTATGGAGTGTAGTAACATCCATAAATCGAAAGATAAAATCATCAATAGAAGTAACATCTTTATTTAAAAGCACCTCTTTTATCTTTAAAAAAGATGCAATATCTACACCTGACACAGCAATGAATCTCCCTAATATAGTAGGGGCCATATTTTGAGCCTCTCTCTTTATAAGTCCTTCTTCTTGTAGAAATAAGGTACCTTTTTCTTTATCAATCTCTCCATTATATTTAAAATAAAGTTCCTCTTCCTTTATACCAAATACAATACTCCTTAATAGAAATGTATATACCTCATGGATATTCCTAAGCTCTATTTTCTGGGTTTTTTCTTTTTTGCATTCTATATGAAACTTATCGAAAAATATCGCCCTTCCATATGTAAATCTTTTTCCCCTTGCAGCCCTACCTATCATATTTTCTAAAAATCCTTTAGAAATAAAAAAGGATTCAGGAAATATAACATTTCTAAAGGGCATATTCACACCAAAGGCCAGGGTAGTTGTTGCAAATAAGAGCTTTATCTTACCTTTTGCAGTGAGTCTTTCAATAAACTTCCTCTCTTTATATGTAAGGTCACGACTATGGTATCCTATTCCACGTGAAACATATTTATGGATATTTTTTGAAAATAAGGTATTTGGAAGATTTTCTACATCTATATCATGCCATATAGTAGGAAATCTTTCTCCCAAATATGAAAAGGCCATTCTTGCCTTGCTTCTTGTAGGAAAAAAAATAATTGCTCCATCCTCTTTCCAAAACCTCTCCAATAAAAGAAAAAATTCTTCATCCTGACTGTATCTCTTATTTAAAAGTCTCTCTGACTTTATAGAAGATCCCTCTTCCTCCCTCCAATAAAATATACCATCTTCTACATATCCTATATGTAACGGTGTAGATCTTTTAAAGGATGAAATAAGTGTTGCACCGATATGTCTGGCAAGCCTATGGGGAGAGGATATATAAGATGTAGTAATCAGAATCTTAACGCCCCTCTTTTTTACATAGGAAAGTATTATATCTATATACGGGCCTCTTACAGGATCTTCTAATATGGTAAGTTCATCAAAGATTAAAAGTCCAATATTTCTAAGGAAGATCCTGTTTTTTTGAAGAAAATAAGCAAATTTTTCATATACAGTAAGTAATATATCATAGTTACCTTTAAAGATATAAGAGTCTTCACTCCTTCTTTCATGGGTAGATATACGCAGTGTGGCATCAAAAAAGTTGGTTACAAATTTAAAATCTTCCTCTTTCTCTTCTATTAATGATTTAAGTGGAGAAAGATATACGACCTTTTTTCCATTAGAAAGTGCACTTGCTATAAAGTGTTCCACTATAAGAGATTTACCTGA
>JALVIU010000142.1 GCA_027028665.1 Candidatus Atribacteria bacterium
GTGTAGAGACAATTTTAAAAAAGATGGAGGAACTTATTGCAAAAGAAGGTAAGGTTTTTACCAAGATTTCAGTAAATGGTGAGGTATTAAATGATGAAAATAGAGAGAGGATTCTCTCTTTGTCTCCTGAGAATATAAAGGAGATCTCTTTTGATACAGCAAATCCTCGTCTGCTTGCAGGAGAGGCGCTGGATGAGCTTATCAAATATTTACCAAAGTTAAAGGAAGGTGCATCTACTGTTTCTGAGCTTCTTTCTGTGGGTGAATATGAAAAAGGATATGGTCTCTTTGCAAAGGTGATAGATGGGATAAATTGGTTTGTAAAGCTCCTTAAAACTTTACCTCCTGTAGTAGGTATGAATTACAAAGATATTTATTATGGAGAGGTGAGTGTAGCAGATGCATTTTCGGAGTTTGAGAGGGTTATGAATGAACTTCTTGGTGCATTTGAGGAGAAAAATGATCTCAAAATAGCTGAGGTGCTTAAAGAAAAGCTCTCGCCGGTATTACAAGAATGGATAGAAGTGGCAAAAGTACTAAAAGATTATACAGAAAAACCGATAAATTAATAAAAGGGATTGAAAAGCTTTGACAAGGAGGTCAAAAAATGTATTCCCCAGTAACATATCAGCAGGCATTTAATGAGTATAAAAAGGCTACTATAACCACCTCTTCACCCGGTGAACTTATACTTATGCTTTACAATGGCCTTATAAGATTTCTTCGTCACGCAAAGCTTGCACTCAGGGAGAAGAAAATCGAGGATGCGCATAACTATATTATAAGGTCAGAAGATATAATTGAAGCCCTTTTATCCGCCTTAGATTATGAAAAGGGTGGAGATATAGCAAAGAATCTCTCTATGCTTTATGATTATGCATATTGGAGGCTTGTTGAAGCAAATGCAAAGAAGGAGGAATCTTATATTGACGAGGTTATAGAGATAATAGAGCCATTGAGAGAGGCCTGGAAAGAGATTATAAAAAAATAGTAAAATAATTCGAAGAATTATGGAAAAAACTCCGAAAATGTGATATCATATAAATGTGATCTTCAATATCTTACCTTAATAAGGAGGTATATAAATGGTTGTAAAAGTTGATGAGGAAACTTGCATAGGCTGTGGGGTTTGCGAAAGTATTTGTCCTGAAGTTTTCCAGATGGGCGATGATGGAAAGGCAAAAGTCTTGAAGCCAGAAGGGGCAGATTGTGCTCAAGAAGCAGCAGATGCTTGTCCCACAGGTTCTATTACGGTAGAGTAGTTATCAATTTATTTAAACATTAGAGATATAAGGGCTGAAGTGATTTTACTTCAGCCCTTATTTTTTTGAAAGAAAGTTTAATATATTCTATTGATTTAGGGATTTTTTTCTGTTATACTTAATAAAAATGTCGAAATTAAAGGAGTGAGGAATATGAAAAACAGATTTTTATACAGTTTTTTATTTTTTACGGTCACTATCTTAATCTTTAGTACCCTCTCTTTTTCTCTTACTATTTCTATCTATAGACCATTTGAAAACCTTACTCAAAACAGCGATTATGATTGGCTTAATCTTGCATTACCACAAATTATATACGATCTTTTATATCCTAACTATGATGTAGCATTTAATAAACCAGGAACTGATCTGATTGTAAAAGGAAGATTTTCTCCAGTGCAAGGGGGTATAGAGCTTACACTGGACATTACCTCTGTGGCAAAGGGAAGGGGGATTTATTCTGTTGTAATAGGAAACCCAAATGATCCTTTATCTATGAGAGATATAGTTTCACAATTCTTCCTGGAAAGGGCCTCTCTAGGAAAGATTCCTATTGTTGAATATTCGAGAGATGCCCTTATGGCATACTATAAAGGTATTTATTATAAATATATTGGAGAAGAGACCTATGGAGATTCAAGCTATCCTTCTCAGGCCCCGTGGAAGCTTGCTATAAATTATCTGAGAGAGGCTGTAAAGGTGGAGCCGGATTTTAAAGAGGCTTATAGAGAACTTGCATTTTCTTTTAAAGAAACCAAATGGTATGCAGAAGAAGTAAAGGCATGGTCTTTCTACCTAAACCTCGCTACCTCAACTGAAAAGAAGAAAGTCTCTCTATTTGTATCTGAGGCCTATTTTAACCTTGCCTATTCATTTTATCAAAAAGGGAGAAAGGATGTAGCTCTTTCTTATCTTATTGAATCTATAAATTATAATCCTAAAAATATAAAGGCGCATTATTGGCTTGCACGAATTTATTATGATCTTGGAAAACTCAACGAAGCAAAGGCTGAATGGGATACCGTAATAGCCATGAATCCTAACTATAAGAGTGCAAAGTATTTTGAAGAGAAGGTGAAAAAGGCATTAAAATATGGAAAAGAGGCTTATGATTATTTTGAGAAGGGCTATCTTGCATACAAAAGAGGTAATATGGATCTTGCAGAAGACTATATAAACAAGGCTATGGAATTAAACTATAAGTTCATGGATACATATTATTGGCTTGGAAGGATAAATATAGAGAGAGGAAGATACAAGGAAGCTCTTGAATATCTAAAACAAGGTCTTGAAGTAGATCCTTCTGATAAGAAGATTCGCTATCTTATAAAATTGGCAAAAAGTAAGATGAAATAGAGATTTAAAAGGAGGGAAAAGGGAATGAAAACATATCATTGGGCTTTAATTGTGCTTGTTGCCTTTATCTTTGGCATGGCTGTAATGGGAATATTTTCAAATATGAAGATTGCAAAAATCGAAAAGGATTGGAACCAAAAGGTAGAGATGCTAAAAGATAGGGTAAGCCAGACAGAAAAGAGTTTAGAGAAAAAAGAAGAAGAGTTAAAAGAAAAAGAGGCCAATATAGATTCTTTAAATAAGGCAATGGAAAAGAAAAGTAATACCATTAAGACATTAAAGGAAGAAGTTGAAAAGTGCAAAAATATGCTTTCTGGGGAAACTTCGAAAGAAAAAGAGTTGAAAAAGCAACTTGAAGATAATAAAAAAGAACTGGAAAAGGTGAGCAATCTTCTTGCAAAAAGAGAAAATGAAATTATATCACTTAGAACACAGATTGCACAGAAGGATGAAAAACTCTCCCAATTTACTACACTTGAAGCACAGGTAGATAAAGATCAGAAAGAAATAGCAAAACTAAATAAGATTCTACAGGAGAAGGATAAAGAGATAGAAAGATTAAACACGCTACTTCTTAAAAAGGAAGAAGTAATCACCAGTATGGCACTTAAGTTAGAAGAGCTTCAGGATGAATTAAGTGCTCTTAAAAATACATTGTCCAAAAAAGATAAGAAACTAAAGAATGCAGAGAAGGCCCTTGATGTGGTAAATAAAAAACTTATAGACAAGATACAGGAGCTCGCTTCCTTAAAGACACTGGCAAATAAGGCCCAGGGAGAGATGAGTAAATTAAAAAAGGAACTTTTAAAAAGAGAAAATGTTATAAATACATTAAAAAATGCCTTTTCTGAAAAGGATAAGATAATCGAAAATATAAAGGGAGATTTTGAAGCACTTAAGAAAAAGCTTTCATCCCTTACTGATGAACTGGGTAAAAAGGATGAGCTTATTAATACTTATAAAAAACAGCTTCTTGAATTAAAAGAAGAAATGAAAAAAGAGGTCGAAGAGCTTAATAATAGTATAAAAAATCTAAAAGGTCTTTTGAGAGAAAGAGAAGAAGAAATTGCATTGTACAAGGAAAAGATTGAGAGGCTGGAAAAATACTTTAAAAACACCTCTTATCAGTTGGGTCTAAAGTTGGAAGAGATTGAAAAGTGTAATGCATCTTTAAAAGCCCTTCAGGCTAAACTTGAAGACCTTCAAGATGAAAATAAAAAATTAAAGACTCAACTTGAAGGGGAGTACAGGAAGAGTACACCATAAAAGATATGCCGAAGGCGGGATTCGAACCCGCACAAGCTTGCGCTCACCAGGTCCTGAACCTGGCGCGTCTGCCAATTCCGCCACTTCGGCTTATATTAAAGTATATATTATAATTAAAAAATAGTCAAGAGGCATTATAAGGGGAGGCACAGGATGAAAGATGTTATTGCTATGATCCTTGCAGGAGGACAGGGGACAAGATTAAGCGTCCTCTCCGAAAAGAGGGCAAAACCTGCTGTTCCTTTTGGAGGAAAGTATAGAATCATAGATTTTGCCCTTAGTAATTGTGTAAATTCTGGCATATATACAGTGGGAGTGCTCACCCAGTATAGGCCTTTTTCACTTATAGATCATATAGGGATAGGAAAGTATTGGGATTTAGATAGAGCCAGAGGGGGTGTAAAAATCCTTCAACCTTATGAGGGAAGGGAAGGATTTGATTGGTATAAAGGCACTGCAGATGCTATATATCAAAATCTTGACTTTATTCATAGATATCACCCCAAATATGTTCTTATACTTTCAGGGGATCATATATATAAGATGAACTATGGAGAGCTTATTAATTTTCATATAAAAAAAGGAGCAGATGTAACTATATCTTCTATAGAGGTAGACTGGAATGAGGCATCTCGCTTTGGAATTATTACCCAGGATAAAGATGGGAAAATTATTCGCTTTCAGGAGAAACCTAAGAAACCTGAAAGTAATCTTGCATCTATGGGTATATATGTATTTAATACCGATTTTTTAAGTGATGTAGTCACCTCTGATGCCCGTAATCCAGACTCCTCTCATGACTTTGGAAAGGATATAATTCCATCAATAATAAATTCTTCTAGAATTTATACCTATATATTTAGAGGTTACTGGCGGGATGTAGGCACTATACAGTCTTACTGGGAAGCTAATATGGACCTTTTACAGGAGCTCCCTCCCCTTAATCTGTATGATTCAGAATCTGTTATATATACAAGAAGCGAAGAAGAACCCCCAGTAAAGTTCTCTCTTGATTCTTATGTGAAAAGGAGTCTTCTTTCTAATGGGTGTATAATAGAGGGGAAGGTTATAAATTCTGTTCTCTCTCCAGGCGTATATGTAGAGGAAGGTGCAATAGTTAAAGATTCCATAGTTATGTCATTTACCTATATAGGAA
>JALVIU010000143.1 GCA_027028665.1 Candidatus Atribacteria bacterium
GTATTATTGGCCTTTATAGCTGCTATTCTTATCTATATTCTATTAAAGAAAATGGTGGTAGGATATAGAATAAGGGCAGTAGGTGCAAGTCCAAAAGCGTCAGAGTATGGTGGAATAGATGTAAATAAAATCTTTTTGCTTACTATTTTGATAAGTGGAGGGCTTGCAGGTCTTGCAGGAGCAGGAGAAGTAGCAGGTGTACAAAAAAAATTGATTGAAGGCCTTTCTCCTGGATATGGATATGCAGGTGTTGTGGTAGGGTTATTGGGAAGACTCCATCCTATAGGTGTGATGTTATCTGCTACATTTTTTGCCTCTTTGATTACAGGTACTGGTATGATGCAGAGACTTACAGATGTGCCTGTAGCGCTTACCTATGCAGTCCAGGGTATTACCCTTATTACCATACTTGCATTGACTATATTTTCTGAGTATAGAATAAGAATAGTAAGAATAAAAGATAATGAGGTGGCAAAATGATAGAAAAGATATTAAACGCGTCTTTTTTAATAGGTCTTGGTGCAGCAACCATTAGAATGGCAACCCCTATACTCTTTGCCACTGTGGGAGAAATTATAGCAGAACGTGCAGGTGTCCTGAATTTGGGAATAGAAGGTACCATGCTCATGGGGGCAATGGTTGGTTTTGTTACCGCTTTTAAGACAGGAAGTTTATGGCTTGGGGTACTTAATTCCCTTTTAATAGGAGGTCTTTTTGGGCTTATAATGGCTTTTCTTACAGTTACATTAAGAACCAGACAGGAGATAAGTGGACTTTCTATAAACCTTTTAAGTAGTGGACTTTCCTTTTTCTTTTTTAGAGCAATCTTTGGCGTCATGAGTGTGCCTCCACATATAAAGCCTTTTGATCCATTAAATATTCCTGTCCTTTCAAATATTCCTGTTATTGGTGAGATATTCTTTCAGCAGTATGCCCTTACTTATATAGCTATAATCCTTGCACCCTTAGCTTATATATTTTTGTTTAAAACAAGTTTTGGGCTTAAAATAAGGGCAGTAGGAGAGAATCCTGTATCTGCAGATACAGTAGGTGTAAATGTATATTTTATAAGATATGTATCTGTTATAATTGGTGCAATGCTTGCAGGGGTGGGAGGTGCATTTTTATCCCTTGCTCAGTTTAATATGTTTTTGGATGAGATGACTGCAGGAAGGGGTTTTATTGCCATTGCGCTTACTATATTCAGTAATTGGCATCCTATAAATGCATTATGGGGTTCTTTCTTATTTGGAGGAGCAGATGCCTTGCAGCTTAGACTTCAAGCTGTAGGCTTTAAGATTCCATACCAAATTTTTCTTATGATACCATACCTCCTTACAATCATAGCTTTATTGGGTGTATCTAAACATGCAAAAGGTCCAGCCGCACTTATTATACCATATAAGAGAGGAGAGAGATAAACCTCTCCTCTCTTATATAAAGTCTACCAATAATGTAAATTTCTTCTAGTTAATCTTAATAATAAAAAAGACGGCTTTCTTTTAGTAAATTCCTGATAGGAAATCTTTGCCCTGTCAGATCTTTCTGCCCTAGTGAGGGGAAGGTAATTATTCCCTTCAGTACCTCTGGCCTACATACTCATTG
>JALVIU010000144.1 GCA_027028665.1 Candidatus Atribacteria bacterium
TTGCAATAGACCAGAGCGTATCACCTTTTCCTACTATATAGACAGAGTGATTTTTCTTAGGGCTTATGCCTTCATCCCAGCTACCACCTACACCCTTTTCTTTTTCAGATGGAATGATGAGTATATCCCCTGGTTTTATAGTACTATTTTTGTTTAAATGATTAGCAGAGAGGAGACTACCTAAAGAAATATTAAAATTTTTTGCAATTTTCCATAAACTATCTCCTTTTTTTACCGTATATTTATATATAGTAGCCTGAGGTATCTTGATTTTCATTCCAGGCTTTATGACAGATGTAGAAGTGAGGTGATTATAAGAGAGCAGTTTTTCGAGGGGTATGTCAAAAGCTTTTGCAATCCCCCATAGAGTATCATTTTTTTCTATGGTATATAAGGTATCTCCATATGCTAATAAGGGTAATAAAAATAAAAAGACAAAAAGTGCAATAAGTAAATTTTTAAAGGATCTGTATTGCATTGAGTGATGTCCTCCTTGCCCGGGAGTAAGACCTGTGTAATGATAATATCATATTTTTTTTATGGAGTCAATAGCTTTGAAAAAATTTATAAATAAAAAAAATATCTCTGCCATAATACTTGCAGCAGGTGAAGGAAAGAGGTTTGGTTATCTGAAGCAACTCTATAGGCTAAATGAGAAACCCATGCTGGAAACAGTGGTAGAAAAGGTTGTTCCCTATTTTTATGAAACCCTTTTAGTCTTGGGATATAGGGCAGAGAAGATATTAAGAGAGGTATTTATCCCAGAGGATGTAAGGGTTTTAATCAATAGAAATTATAAAGAGGGAATGTCTACATCCCTTTCCCTGGCTGTTAGACATCTTTCACCATATATCTCTCATTTTGCCATTTTTTTATCTGATATGCCTTATATAAAAGAGATGACAATATTTCATTTACTTAACTCTGTAAAAAATAAGGAAAGAGAGATAATAGCCCCTTCATATAAAGGTAAGAGGGGATTTCCTGTGATATTCTCCAGAGATTTTGAGGAGGAGCTTAGATATATAACTGGTGATAGAGGAGCAAGGGATGTAATTTCTAAAAATAAAACTCATCTTTCCTTGATAGATGTGAACGATCCTGGTATAATAAAAGATGTAGATAGAAGAGAGGATATATGATATGAAAATATATAAAAAATTTTTGGTCTTTTCTTGACAAAAATAGTTATTTAGGTTTATAATATTTATGCAAACCTTAAAAGGGTGAAATGTGTCTTGAAAGGAGGTGAACCTTTCTTTAGATTATAAGCCCTATAAAGGTTTGTAAAATACCTAAATAAGCCATCAGGCGGGGAAAAGGAAACAAGGATACTTCTCTCCTCCTGAGGCAAAAAAACAAAAAAGGAGGGTATGAAAGTATGAAACGCTTAGGCATTGCTTTATTAGTTCTATTTGTTTTCTCTGCATTTGCTTTTGCAAACCCATTTGTTGACGTACCAGCTGACCACTGGGCATATGATGCTGTCCAGAGTCTCGCTGCAAAAGGAATTATTGTAGGTTACCCAGATGGTACCTTTGGTGGCAACAGGACTATGACAAGGTATGAATTTGCAGAGGCAATAGCAAAGGCCCTTG
>JALVIU010000145.1 GCA_027028665.1 Candidatus Atribacteria bacterium
CTCATATAGAGCTCATATAGAGAAAGAAATAAATCATTTTAGCTTCATTATATTCCTCTTTCTAAGTATAAGTAATATTAAGTAAATTAAGAAAATATAAAATTAAAAGAATATAAAATTTTAGAGCTTTTTTAGAGTTCTTTTGGTGTTACCCTATATATCTGCTATACTTGACACTTTAAATTTTTTATGTTAAATTTAATACAATTTTTTATACAAATCATATAAATTAACTTGAAATGAAAAAAAATAAAAGAAAAAGAAGAATTGAAAAGATTAAAATAATAACTATTTTAATGATAATATTCACTCTTTTCTTAGGAGGATGTTTACCTATTTTTCACTCAATTCCTTCTCCGCCTCAGACCCCTCTTTACTCTCCTACTAATCCTTATATCTTTCAAAGCATTACATATAAAGAAGATCCTATAAAGGGAGTTATTATTTTAAAATCTGTTATAAATTTTTCCTATAATCCCAGGATAAAAGTTCTCTGGTGGCTAAATGACATATATATTGGGCAAAGTAGTTATGTAGAAAAAATAAATGAAATGGAGTTTATATCTTATAAAGAGGTAGAAAAGACGTGTTTTCAAGGAAAATATAGAAAAAACTACAAAATTAAAATAAGAATATTAGGAGAAGGAGTAGATTTTATTTATAATAAGTTTATAGAAATAAACATATCTGACATCCCTACCCCAACTTTTACTCCAACCCCTCTTCCAATGCCAAGCCCCACGCCGACGTTCACGTCTACACCAACCCCTCTTCCAACCTCTACACCCACTTTAACTCCTACATTTACACCAACAAATACACCGACTCCTACCCCTATTCCAACATCTACACCAAGTCCAAGTCCTACTCCTACATCTATACCGACAAATACCCCAGCTCTTACACCGACTCCTACTCCTATTCCAACATCAACAGCAACTCCTACATCGACTCCTACACCAACGCCTACAATAACTCCAGCATCAACACCTACTCCTACACCAACACTTACTCCAACACCTACACCTTCAGGAACACCGATACCTACACCAACCCCTCTTCCAACCTCTACACCCACTTTAACTCCTACATTTACACCAACAAATACACCAATTTCTACCCCTACTCCTATTCTGCCGGTAATTTATGATTTTACTATAGAGAATGGAAAAGAAAAAACTAATAAACTTTATCCCTCCATTAATATAACTGCAGATAATGCAGATTATATGTGTTTTTCTGGAAATAGTATAGACTGGACAGAGTGGATACCGTATACACCTGTCTATGATCTCTTTAATTTAAAGAGTGGCCCAGGGTGTACTTCTACAGATGGAGAGAAAAGAGTTTTTGTAAAACTTAAGAATAATCATGGGCAAGAGAGTGATATAGTATTTGATACTATTGTACTTGATACTACCCCTCCAGATCCACCCCATGTGGAAGATCCATATACTCCTACCCGAGAGCATATTCAGATTTTAAACGGAACAAAAGATAAAGAGGCCTCTTTATGGATAAATGGTAATGAGATATTATCCATAGGAAATAATAGTACTATATGGAGTTATGAAGTAAATCTGAGTGAAGGGGAAAATTATTTTGAGATATATTCCAAAGATGATTTAGAGAATGAGAGTATCCATGTAGAAATCACAATAATATATGACCCTGTTATTTATATAAATCAAGAAGAAGGGGATGATGATAATGGAGATGGTACCCAGTCTCATCCATATAAAACTATCGCAAAGGGATTAGAGGTTTCAGAAAATAGGGATAAAATATTTATATATGGTGGAACTTATTCAGAGAATATCTCTATAGAGAAGGGTGTAAATATAGAGGGAATATCGAAAGAATCTGTAGTACTTATTCCTGAATATACAGATCGTCCAAGTATAACAATTTCTGCAGAGAATGTAAATATTAAGAATCTGACTATAGAGGGGACATTTTCTAATAATCATGGAATAAAGATAATATCTTCTAATGCTTTGATAGATAATGTAATAATTGATGGTTTTAAATCATCAATATCTTCAGGAATATATCTTACATCAAATACATATACGACCATTGAAAATTGTATAATAATTAATAATACAAGAGGAATAAGAATAGGAGAAATTCCTGGTGCAAGACTTTTGATTTATAAAAGTGATATAAAGTATAATACGTATGGAATTTGGGTAGAAGATGATGGAATATTGAACGCAGGAAGAGGAACAGATAGTTCTCCTGGTGAGAATAATATAGCAGAAAATCAATATTATGGGATTTATAATAACTCTTTCCATATTATATATGCCCAGAACAATTGGTGGGGAGATCCAGATGGGCCAAGATATCCTGGAAATCATAATAATTCAGAATGTGGAGATTGGGCATACTGGCCATCCAGTGGAAAATATATAGAAGTTTTACCATTTTCAAATAATGAGTTTATAAGATAAAAAGGAGGAAAAGATGAAGCATGATAAAAGAATTTTTGTTTTATATATTTTACCTATTTTTATATGGATGGGTGTAATCTTTTATCTTTCATCAGGGGTATCTTTGAAAGATGCTATTCTTCATCCCGCATATTATAAAGAAGCTATAAGATTAGCAAAAGAGCATAAGATGCCTCCTGTAAACCCTGAATTTACTGTATTTGACGATTTATTAAATAATTTTGCTCATATATGTGTATTTAGTATATTAAGTATACTTATTTATAGATATTATGGTTTAATTTTTGTATCTATTTTATATGCATCGCTCTATGGTTTATTTGATGAATTTCATCAAATGTTCGTTCCCCTAAGAAGTGCTTCTCTGGAAGATATAATATTCGATATAATAGGTGCTTTTTTAGGTGTACTTATTGTATATTATTTAAATAAAAAGGGAAAAATTCATTTTGTCTTTCCATATCAAAAATTAAAAAAATTAAAGAGACTATGAAAGAGAAAAATGATACTCACTTTTTTCTTTTATTTATTTTTATTCCCCTGTTACTTCTTTCTTACATATTTATTCCTTACAAGATACAAGCTAAATATTAACTTAATATAAAATGTCTTAAATCTATAAACTAAAAAAGAATTATATAAAAGGTTATATCTAAAGTTTGTTTATAACTTATAGTAAATTTTCCATAGCTTAGTACTGCTTCCATTATTTTACTTTATTGACAAAATAAGTTCTTTTTGTTATATTAATCATTGAATTTTTAAATAATTCTTTGAGAATAAGGAGGGCTGAAATTTGAATTTTCAAGAGGTAATATCTGCCTTACAAAAGTTTTGGGCAAATCAGGGGTGTGTAATATATCAGCCTTATGATATAGAAGTGGGAGCAGGCACTATGAATCCTGCTACATTTTTGCGTTCCATCGGACCAGAACCCTGGAGGGTTGCCTATGTAGAGCCATCAAGAAGGCCTACTGATGGAAGATATGGGGAAAATCCAAATAGATTGCAGCATTATTACCAATTTCAAGTGATTATGAAGCCAAGCCCATTGGATATTCAAGATATTTATTTAGAGAGCTTAAAAGAACTCGGGATAGACCCTACGAAACATGATATAAGATTTGTAGAGGATGATTGGGAAGCACCTACCCTTGGTGCATGGGGACTTGGATGGGAAGTGTGGTTAGATGGTATGGAAATTACACAATTTACTTATTTCCAACAAGTAGGTGGCATGGATCTTAAGATAATTCCTGTAGAGATTACATATGGATTGGAGAGAATTACCATGTATCTTCAAGAAAAAGAAAGCGTGTTTGATATAAACTGGAATGATTACCTTACATATGGAGATATCCACAAAGAAGAAGAGATAGAGTTTTCATATTATAATTTTGAAAAGGCCAACCTGGATAGATTACAAAAGATGTTCAATATATATGAAGAAGAGGCAGAGGATCTAATAGAGCAAGAACTTGTAAGTCCTGCATATGATTATGTCCTTAAATGCTCTCATACCTTTAACCTCTTAGATGCTCGAGGGGCTTTGAGTGTTACAGAAAGGACTCATTATATTGCTCGAGTTAGGAATCTTGCCAGGATGTGTGGGACACTTTACTATAAAAAGAGAGAAGAAAAGGGATTTCCTTTGAATAGATTAAAGGAGAAATTAAAATGAAGAGAGATTTTCTATTAGAGATAGGAGTAGAGGAATTACCCACATCCTTTGTAAGGATAGGAACAGAGGGTTTATATAATAGTTTTAAAACATTTCTGGAAAGAGAAAATATAGATTATGGCAAAATTCTTACCTATAGTACCCCTCGCAGACTTACTCTGATTATTGAAGGACTCTCTGAAATCCAAAACCCTAAAGAAGAAAAGATAAAAGGACCACCTTATAGGGTAGCATTTGATAGTGAGGGTAAACCTTTGCCCTCTGCCTATGGATTTGCCAAAAAACAGGGGGTTGAAGTAGAAGATTTGATAATAGAGGAAGAGGGAAATAGAAGATATGTTTATGCGATTAAGAGAGAAGAAGGAAAGAAGACAGAAGACCTGCTTAAGATATACATTCCAGAAATAATAGAAAAGCTTTATTTCCCGAAAACTATGCTCTGGGGGGAGGGAACATTTAGATTTGCCCGTCCTATACACTGGCTTGTTGTCCTTTATGGGGATAGGATAATAGATATTGAAATTGCAGGTATAAAGGCATCTTCCTATACCTTTGGACATAGATTTATATCTCCCTCCAAGATAGAGATTCCTCATCCTTCTAAATATAAAGAGCTCTTAAGGGATGCATATGTCATAGTAGATAGAGATGAAAGGAAATCTATTATAGAGAGGGGATATAAAGAGATTTCAGAAAATTTAGGTGGAGATGACAAAATTCCATCTTTAGAACTTTTAGAAGAGGTAACAGATCTTGTAGAATATCCTACAGTAATGGTAGGACAATTTTCTGAGAAGTATCTCAAACTTCCGTATGAAATACCGGTTTCTGTTATGGAAGACCATCAAAGATATTTTCCTGTATACAAAAATGGT
>JALVIU010000146.1 GCA_027028665.1 Candidatus Atribacteria bacterium
AATATAAAACTCAACTTGTACTCTTAAAGAGGCTCTTGCTTTCCTTTGTGCGGACAAATGAACTCTGGGGAGAGGTGCCTGAGGTACCACTCTCTCCAGATACCCAGTATAGGCTACCAGATCTCCTCACAGATGTACTTATCGATTATATCGACAGTAGTGCAAACATAAAGGATATTGAGATGATAAACTACAATAAAACTCTTTACATGTATATAAATGTAATGAGAAAAATATCAAAGAAATATATATATCATCTAAGATTCTTCATCCCTCAAAAGGATGGTGCTATAAAAGGGATTATTTCTTACAACAAAAAGAGGGGAATGAATATATTCATATCCAGGAATAAAGGCTGGAATCCAGATAGAAATAATATAAAAGCCATGGCTCAAAAAAATAGTGTAGAATTTGTGCTTCCCCTCCCCCAGAATACAAAACAAATTCTTGTGGGATATGATACAAACCTGGCTAAAAAGACTCGTCTTCCTTATATTGATACCACAGGAGAGTTTATTATAAATCTTAGATAACGACAAGAATCTATATACTCTTTATTTATTGGCAGGTTTCACTATCATTATAATAGTATATGCATTTTCAGAGTACTTAGATGGATCAATCCCTATCATTTTTGCCGATTTAATAGTGTCTTCATTAGATTGAATTTTAAATGTTCTAAATGAAAGAACATAGGGCACATTTTCAAAGACTACATTGTATATTTTCCCTTCAAGTGTTGCATCTAATTCATCCAATTTATTCTCTACCTGTTTCCTTAATGTCCTGATGATATTACTATTTAGTTTTTCATTATTCCCATCTATTATCCCAATAATTCCAGTAGAATTTACGGATTCATTCTCATCCATGTAAAAATTGGATATTATATATGCTTTAGACCCATTACTATTGTCAATTGTCTTTTCCTGTATAGTAACATATTTACCTGATGGTAAATTATGCACCACCAAAGATTTACCCATTGATTTTTTAATTTGCGAAAGCGACATACCATAGACAAGTTTGCAAATCTTAAATAAACTAACCAGTGTATCTCCATAATTTGAAGCAAAACCTATCTGGGTACCAAAAACTAAGATCATCAAAAAAATGAGCAATACAGTGTTTAAAATTCTCTTAAACATAACTATACCTCCCATTTTTATTTTACTCCCAATATATAAAAAAATCTCTTAGCCTCTTACAGTCTTATTTATAAATAATCCATGTCTCTTTTTTTTCTTATTTTTTAGCTTATACATATACTCATCTGCCTCTTCTAAAGCCTTATCCAGCCCTTTATCTAATGCTGTAATACCATAAGAGAAGGTAAGACCTTTACGCTTTTTAAACTCATCTTCGATAGTTTTTACTATATCATGTGCATAATATGTAGAACACTTTCTTATAATAATTACAAATTCATCTCCTCCTATTCTTATAACTACATCTTTTCCCTTTATATTATCCTTTATTACATTAACAAGGTCCTTTAAGACTTTATCACCAAAACTATGACCAAAAGAATCATTTATCTCTTTAAAGTTATCTACATCAAGATATACAAGTACATCCTCATCTGAAACCTCTAAATCTTCCAAAATTCTCCTATTATATGCCTTTGTAAGGGGATCAATCTCACTTTCTGTATAAAGGGTTTCATGTTCTGTACGCAAAAAATTTACAATAGAAAAGGCATAATAGGAAAGACCGTAAGCAACTATAGGAACAGCAGCATAAGAAAAAATAGATGTAATATAGAAGTGTATAAGGGATATAAATAAAACGATAGATGGGGGTACAAGCCTTCTGAGATTATATTTTACTGCCCTATATGTAATAAGAGATATATTTACGATAAAGAGAGGAGCAGCATATCTCAGAGCAAGGGTTCTTGCCATTCTAAAATCTGGAATAACAATAATTAAAATTGCAGTTATTATTGAAAGTATTTTTATGGAATGATATTTTACCTGTTTATTAAAAAGTAAAAGTATCAGTTCTTGATGAAAAGCAAATGCAAGATAGATAGAGGCATAGACAAGTCTTTTGTAGAGAAAGATAAGGTTCCCTGGACCTACACTATACCAAAATCCCATATTGGATAGAAATATAGCTGTGGATAAAAGAGAGAGTGCTGCAATAAAGTATTTATATCGTATTCTTTCTACCTTAACGGAAAGTACTGTAAAGTACACAAAGAATGAAAAAAGGGAAAAAGAAGCATAGGTAGATAAACCAGAAAATAATAGGTTTAAAAACATTAAAAGGGGCCACGGTTTATCTAATATAGAGGGTGGATAAATACTGTTGAAATCAAACAGGTATTTAAGTTTCATTTCAACAGTATTTTCGCCCTCTTTCAAATGGATAGGTGCAGCAAAGGAGTATGTCCAGATATTAGAATTTAACCATATGCCAATAGAAAAAACCTCCTCATTGTTCACCTTTAAAATTATGCCCTTTGAGTCTATTCTGGAAAGGAGTATATATCTATCTTTTTCTTCGGAAGAATATATTTTTGTAGTATATGTAAACCAGGCGGGCCTTTCTACTTTTCCTTTAAGTGGAAAAGTGACTTCTCTTCCATTTATCGTCCACCTGTCAAGATGTTGCCCAGGGATACGAGAAAAAATCGCTGTAAGTATAAATATTAAGATATATATCAATATACCAATAAATATTCTTAAGTTAAGTCTATAAGTATACATATAATAATTATATCATATTCGAGTGAGATAAACCAAAAAATCTCTTCTTCTTTATCACTTTCGATAATGTAAAGTTATCGTAGAAACCACCATCATTCCCTTGATCCTCTCCTTGACCAGAGAGAGGAAGACTCAGGGTGTAATCTCTATTTATAAGAAGGGGAATTGACAAAGTAAATAAGAGGTACTATAATGCAAAAAACAATATATTAATAGAGGGATAGATATGAAAAATATCTTGCTTTCTGCATCACTTATGTGCGCAGATTTTAAGAATCTGGGAAATGTACTTTACACCTTAGAATCTGAAGGTATTGATATAATCCATGTAGATATAATGGATGGACACTTTGTACCAAATATTGCACTTTCTCCCATCATTATCTCATCTATCAAAGATGCAACTTATCTTCCTTTTGATGCACACCTTATGCTCGATGACCCCTCTTTTATCCTTGATCCTCTTCTTGATACAAACATAGAGACTATTACATTTCACCTCGAAACAATTAAGGGAAAGGCCTTTCGCCTTATAGATTGGATAAAAAAGAAAGACAGAAAAGTAGGGGTTGCTATAAATCCAGAAACTCCCTTAGAAGAAGGGGAATATATCTATCCATTAGTGGATAAGGTTACTATTATGACTGTAGATCCAGGATTTACAGGTCAAAAATTTATAGAGGAAATGATAAAAAAAATAGAGAAATTAAACAGGATAAAAAGAGAAAATAGTTATAAATTTTTCATTGAGGTAGACGGAGGAATAAACAGGGAAAGCTTTAAAAAGGTGATAGAAAGTGGTGCTCAAATATTGGTACTTGGGAGCACAAGCCTCTTTAGTTCAAAAAACCTTAAAGAAAATATAGAAGGGATAAAAGGTATAATTAAGTCCTATGAAAATTAAAAGATTTGTACTTAGTCCGCTGGATACAAATTGTTATCTTTTATACAAAGAGAAAAAGGGTATAGTTATTGACCCTGGGGGTGATATATCTGAACTCCTTTCATTTATAGATACGTATAATATAGAGATAAAATATATACTGAATACCCATCTTCACTTTGACCATACCCTCTCGAATAAACTGCTTAAGGATAAAACCGGCGCAAAGATACTTGCAAACAGCAAAGATAGATACCTACTTGATATGGATCTGGGACAGGGTGGTATGCTTGGCCTTCCCAGAGTAGAACCTTTTGATTTTGACGAACTCTCTGAAGGAAATAGAATCTTTCTTGAGGAGAAATGTATAATAATCTCCACTCCAGGACATACACCTGGGAGTCTCTCTTTTTATTTTCCCTCTAAAAAGGTAATTTTTGTAGGAGATCTTATATTTTACCACTCTATAGGGAGGACAGATTTTCCAGGAGGGGATTTTGAGGCTATAGCAAGGTCCATAAAGGAAAAAATATATTTATTATCTGATAATGTTATTATATACCCTGGACATGGGGCCTATACGACCATAAAAGAGGAAAAGCTACATAATCCATTTATAAGAGGATAGTTTAATGGATAATCATAAAACAAGGTTTTCCTATACAGAAGGCTGGCTCTCTGCAGGCATAAATGTGGTACTTTTTATACTAAAATACACAGTGGGTATACTCTATGGCTCTATTGCCATTATCGCAGATGCCTGGCATTCTCTCTCGGATTCTATAACTTCTATTATTATAATCTTAAGTACCAGGATTTCAAAAAAGCCACCAGATAAAGAACACCCCTTTGGGCATGAGCGTATAAATCTTATAGCATCCATTATAATAGGAGTATTGCTATTCACAGTAGCCTTTAACTTTTTTGAAAGTTCTTTAAAAAAACTTATATCTAAACAGGGTGCCACCTATGGTATATGGGCTATTCTGGTAATAATTGTATCCATCTTGGTAAAAGAAGGGCTCGCAAGATATGCATTCTTTACTTTTAGAAAAACAGGGCTCGAGATGCTTAAAGCAGACGCCTGGCATCATAGAAGTGATGCCCTCTCATCTCTTATTGTACTTATCGGTATTCTTCTGGGAAGGTTTTTCTGGTGGATAGACGGTATATTGGGGATTATTATATCTATTATTATTATGTATACAGCATATGAAGTATTTAAGGAATCAATAAGTCCCATACTTGGAGAATCCCCTGACGAAGAGCTTATAAAGTATGTAAAAAGGATATGCAATGAAGTCTCGGATATAGGAAATCTACATGCCCACCACTTCCACATTCATAATTACGGCACCCACAAAGAGCTTACCTTTCATCTTGTATTTCCAAAGGATATGAGTATAGAAGATTGCCACAGGATTGCTACAAGTATAGAAAAAAGGATAAAAAAAGAACTTAATATAGACACCACCATACATTTAGAGAGTATAGATGTTATAATCTAAGATATTTTTATAAATAATTTCAACTTTTTCCAAAATAAAGAAATCCTCCAACAAATTCTTCTTATCTTGCTGGAAGCATTATGTTGGAAATAATTATTTGACACAAAATAAAGATTGTTATATAATTTTAACATGGAAGTATTCTTGGGTAGGCAACCTATATTTGACCAAAAGGAAAATACATGTGCATATGAACTCCTTTTTCGTTCAACGAAAGAGAATGTTTATACAGGAAAAGATGCAGTAACATCTACATCCCATGTACTCTCTACTGCATTTACCTCATTCAACATAAAGGAAGTGGTGGGAGGAAAAAAGGCCTTTGTAAACTTTCCAGATAAGCTTCTAATCCAGGGAATGCCCAAAATCTTTCCCAGAGAAATACTTGTAATAGAGGTACTGGAAGGTGTTACTGCATCTCCTGAAGTAGAAGAATCCTTAAGAGAGTTCAAAAGAGAAGGATATCTTATCGCACTTGATGATTTTGTATATGATGCATCACTTTCTGAATTTGTAAAACTTGCAGATATAATAAAGGTGGATTTTCGCGAATTTAAGGGAGAGGCAAGAGGCGCAATAATAGATGAAATGCTTACTATAAACCCAAACCTTAAATTCCTTGCGGAAAAGGTGGAGACAAAGGAGGAGTTTGAAGAGGCAAAAAAATTTGGATATAAATACTTCCAGGGCTATTTTTTTGAAAAGCCTACTATTATCTCCACCAAAGATGTACCTGCCTATAAACTGACTTATCTAAGGCTTTTAAATGAGATAAGAAAGGAAGATATAGATTTTGATGAACTTGAAAATATAGTAAAAACCGATGCATCACTTCCCTATAAACTCTTAAGATATATAAACTCTGTACATTTTGGACTAAGAGAAGAGATAAAGTCTATAAAACAGGCACTTGTTCTCTTAGGTATAGATGGGGTAAGAAAATGGCTTACCATTGTAATTGTAGGAAATCTTACAGAGGATAAACCCCAGGAGCTTGCGGTAAACTCTGTGGTACGCGGGAGATTTTGTGAGCTTATAGGAGAATATGTAAAAAAGGATGTACCTAAAAGTGAGTTGTTTTTATTGGGGCTTTTTTCCATGATAGATATAATAGTTGGAAAACCAAAAGAGGATCTTCTTAAAGAGGTTCACATACCTGAGGAGATAAAGGATGCTTTATTGGGAAAAGAAAATACTTTTTCAGATATATTAAATCTTGCAATTGCCTGTGAGAAGGTAGAGGATAATAAAATGAGCTATTACTCGACAAAGCTTAACGTAAATAAGGAGCTAATAAATGAACTATATTGGGAGGCACTTAGATGGGCAAGCAAGATCTTTCTCTAACAAAAAAGTCTTATATAAGTTTAACTAATAATACAGGAGCGTGATATGTATGGTTACTCATAATTATTCTCGCAGTTCATTGAAAAAAGATAAGGGGATATATACCTTCAAAGACTTTGTGCTAAAGGTGTTGCCTATATACGGTGATCATATGGCACTTCACATAGAAAAGGATGACCTTAAGGTTTCGTATACATACAAGGAACTTAAGGATAATATTATATGGCTTTCGTATGCCCTTATGGACCTGGGATTTGGGAAGGGGAATAAGATAGCCATCCTCTCAGAATCAAGGCCCAGATGGGGTCTTTCGTATTTTGCCATTACATCATTGGGAATAACCGCTGTCCCCATTGATATATATCTTAAATCAAATGAGATTGCATATATCCTTAATCATTCAGAATCGGAAGCCATCTTTGTATCATCAGGTCTTCTCAACAAATTCAAGGAGATAAAGGAGGGGTTACCTAATGTAAAGTACATATTTACATTAGATCCTATAGAAGGAGAAGACTATATTTATATAGGTGATCTTATAGAAAAAGGAAAAAAACTGAGAAAAGAGGATACAAATGATAGTAAATTTTTAAATAAACCAGTAAGGGAGGAGGATATAGCATCACTTTTATATACATCTGGTACAACAGGAGTAGCAAAGGGAGTAATGCTTACACATAAAAATATACTCTCTGATGTAGATGCGGTATATCAGATCTTTGAATTTACAGAAAAGGATAGGGCTGTATCTGTATTGCCTCTTCACCACTCTTATGAATTCACAGCAGGGCTTGTCACACTACTTTACTGTGGCCTGGGAATTACATATGCAGGAAGTCTTGCCCCACAGGTACTTATCGGAACATTCAGAAAGGTAAGGCCCACAGTTGTACTTGTTGTCCCTCTCCTTCTGGAGAAGCTGTACAAAGGGGTATGGAGGGAGATAAAGAAAAAGGGTAAAATGGTTTATTATCTTATGAACTCCCTAAACAGCCTTTCCATATTTTTTTGCAGATACCTGCATATACCCATTGGAAAGTATCTCTTTAAAAGTATTGTGAGAAAATTGGGACTTACCAATCTAAGATTTTTCATATCAGGTGGTGGACCCCTGAGCAAAGCACTCATTTCTGGGTATAGAAATCTTGGGATAACTATACTTCAGGGGTATGGGCTTACAGAGACATCCCCTATTACAAATGTAAATCTCGAATGGAAAAACAAAATAGGTTCTGTAGGTCCTGCCATCCCCGGTGTAAAGGTAGATATAGCAAATAAGGACAAAGACGGGAGAGGAGAGATAATCATATCTGGCCCTGTCGTTATGAAGGGATACTACAAAAATGAAGAGGCAACAAAAGAGGCCTTAAGGGATGGATGGTTATATACCGGAGATTCTGGTTATCTTGATAGTGAAGGATTCCTGTATATAACAGGTAGATTAAAGAGTATGATTGTAACAAAGGGTGGCAAAAACATCTTCCCTGAAGAGATAGAGCTTACACTCTCTCAGAGCCCCTATATTGCTGAAGTTCTTGTTATAGGAAGGTATGACCCGGATAAAAAAGATGAGGTGCCATATGCACTTATATATCCAAACTATGAAGAGCTGGAGCTTCTTGCACAGGAAAAGGGCTTCGAGCTGACAGATGACAAGATAAAAGAGATCATAAAAAGGGAGATCCAGGAGCTCTCAAGAGAGCTTGCAGACTACAAACGTGTAAAGGATTTTGAGCTGAGAAAGGAAGAATTTCCAAAGACATCCACAAGAAAGATAAAGAGATTCCTATTTCAGGAGGAAAGACATATACAAAAAAGATAGGGCCTGGGTACGGGCCCTATCTTTTCTTTTTATTCTTTAAATGCTCTTTATAAGTCTTTGCAAATAGATGTTTTCCATCTTTCCCCACTACAAAGTAGAGATAATCTGTCTTCGCTGGATTTAATACAGAAAGTATAGATGCCTCACCTGGATTGCATATAGGTCCTGGAGGAAGTCCTTTATGCAGATATGTATTATAGGGTGATGGGATCTTGAGGTCCTCATATGTAAGGTTCGGCTTTGGAGTGCCCAATATATACTGGATAGTGGCACAGGATTCAAGCTTCATCCCCTTTTTGAGCCTATTTAAAAACACACTTGCGATTTTTGGTCTATCCTCTGGATATTTTGCCTCTTTTTCCACCAAAGATGCAAGGATTATCACCTCTTTTTCGCTAAGTCCCAGTGCCTTTGCCTTTTCCCTAAAATCCTCTGGGACCTTTTGCCAGAATCTCTTTGTCATCATATCTATTAATTTTTCTTCATCATAATTCATAGGCACATAATATGTATCTGGAAAAAGATACCCCTCAAGCCCCTTTTTCTTCACTATCTCCAAAAATCGCTCTGGATCTTTTATTATTCCCTTTTTGTAAAATATATCTGCGATTTGTGAGGATGTAAGCCCTTCAGGGATTGTAACCTCCTCCAGCACCCCTTTTCCTTTTACCAGGGTATCAATTATCTCATAAAGGGACATATCATCTCGTAGTATATATTTTCCCGCTTTTATATTTCTATCCTTTCCGTAGAGTCTAAGTGCTATCCTGAAAAGATAGGGGTGTGATATAAGTCCATTTTTAAAAAGTAGGTTTGCCACAGCCTTTGCACCCATACCAGGACTTATAATGATCTCCTTTTGAGTAGAAGAATAACCTGGAAGAAAAAGGATAATGGTTAAGGTAAATGCAATTATTAGGGCCAGAGAAAGTAATTTTATAAAGATATCCAGCATCTTCATTTTTTCAGTCTTGCAAGATATCCCTCCAGTATGATAGATGCAGAGAGGCTATCTTTTAGCTTTTTTCTCTTTGTTTTCTTTTTTGGATGCTCTCTTAGTATACGCTCTGCAAGCTGGGTGGTATATCGCTCATCAAAAAAATCCAGGGGTATCCCTGTCTCCTTTTCTATCTTCTCACCGATCTTTTTATAGTTTTTTGCCTTTTTCCCCAGTTCCCCATTTATATCCTTTGGAATACCCATTACTATCCTTTCTACACGATACTCCTCTATAATCTCCTTTATCTTTTCCAAAGATACATCTTTTCCTTTATTTTCAATAAATGGAAGGGGGGTAACAAGGATGCCAGAGGGATCAGAGATAGACAGCCCTATCCTCCTCTCCCCCCAATCTATGGCAAGTATTCTCACACTTTACTCCTTATATAATCTACTATGGAAGAGACAGCTTTTTCTATGCCTCCAGGGTCTTTTCCACCTGCCTCCGCAAAATGGGGCCTTCCACCTCCACCCCCTTTTATCATTTTTGCTCCGATCTTTACAAGCTCCCCTGCCTTAAACCTATCCTGCAGGTCCTTTGTAACACCTACTGCAAGATATGGTCTTCCATCCTGAACATTCCCTATAACAACTATACCACTACCCAATTTTTCCCTTACCTTATCTATAAATGTCTTTACAATATCCTTTTCCAGATCCTCTGTCACCCTTGCAACTACCTTTATACCACCTATATCCTCAATCTCTTCTAAAAGTTTATCACTTAGGTTCTTTCCACCCTCTGTCTTGAGCTTCTTTATAATCTTATCCTTTTCCTTAAGCTCTTCCTTTAGATGTCTTATAGCAGAAAGTATCGCACCATCTTCACGCATCTTAAGTTCCAGTTTTATCTCATCTATGAGCTCTTCCTTCTCTTTTGTATACCTATATGCCTTTTCTCCAATATATGCATGAATCCTGCGGATACCTGCACCTACACTCCCCTCTTCATTTATCTTAAAAAGTCCTGCCTGAGAGGTATGCTCAAGGTGTGTGCCACCACAGAGCTCTATACTAAAATCACCGATCTTTACCACACGTACCCTATTTCCATATTTTTCATCAAAAAGGGCCATTGCTCCAAGTTTTAAGGCATCCTCCCTGTCCATCTCTTTTACCTCTACTTCTATATCCTCCAGGATCTTTTCATTTACAAGTGCCTCTATCTTTGAAAGCTCCTCCTGAGTAAGTGCTGAGAAATGGGTAAAATCAAACCTGAATTCATCAGGCTCCACCTTTGAACCTGCCTGCTTAACATGTTCACCAATGAGTGTTCTTAATGCCTTATGGAGAAGGTGTGTTGTAGTATGTGCCCTTCTTATCGCCCTTCTCCTTTTCCTATCTATAGAAAGGGTGGCATGCTCCCCCTGTCTTATTGTCCCTTCTTTCACCTCTCCTATATGGATAATAATACCTTCCTGGGTCTTCGTATCCCCTATTTCTACCTTTCCAGAGGGGGTAACAATGGTACCTGTATCCCCTATCTGTCCACCTTTTTCTGGATAAAATGGGGTACTTTTTGTAACTATCTCTATCTTATCCCCCTCCCCTGCCTCATCTATCAGGCTATCTCCCTGGATAATTGCAACGATCTCTGACTCCTCTTCCTCCTTATCATATCCTGTAAAGGTTGTTTCCCCATATTCTTTATATATATCCACATATACCTTTTTCGAGCCCTCTTCCTTCTTTCTCTTTCTACCTCTTTCTCTCTGGGCCTTCATCTCCTCTTCAAAACCCTTCTCATCCACAGTAAGCCCCTTCTCACTGGCAAGATCCTTCATTATATCAAGGGGAAAACCATATGTATCATATAGGCGAAATGCCTCTTTTCCCGGAATTACATCTGATGAGAGATGGCTTACGATCTCTTCAAACATAGAAAGCCCCTGATCCAGTGTGGCCTGGAATCTCTTTTCCTCTGTAAGGGTGAGCTCTATTATCTGTTTTTCCTTTTCCACAAGCTCGGGATATCCCCCTTTCATCACATCTATAACAGAGGGAACAAGCTTATACAAAAAGGGTTCTTTCAGGTCGAGGAACCTACCATATCTATATGCCCTTCGGAGGATCCTGCGAAGCACATATCCCCTACCCTCATTTCCCGGATATATACCATCTGTTATCATAAAGGAGATGGCCCTTATATGATCTGCTATAATCCTGAATGCCAGATCCCTCTTTTCATCTTCATTATATTTATATCCTGATAGCTCTTCTGTGTGGGATATGATGGGGTATAAAAGGTCTGTCTCAAAATCTGATGATACCCCCTGCAATACAGAGGCGATACGTTCAAGCCCCATCCCTGTATCGATATTTTTCCTGGGCAAAGGGGTAAGGGAGCCATCCTCTTCTCTGTTGTACTGCATAAATACAAGGTTCCAGATCTCAAGATCTCCATGCTCCCCAAGGTCTACATATATCTCAGAACAGGGACCACATGGACCTGTCGGCCCCACCTTCCAGAAGTTATCCTCCTCACCCATACGTCTTATCTTCTCATCAGGGAGGCCTATATCTTTATGCCATATCTCATATGCCTCATCATCATCCAGATATATAGAGACCCACATCTTCTCAGCTGGGATCTCAAGCACCTCTGTAAGAAATTCCCATGCCCATGTGATGGCCTCTTTCTTAAAATAGTCTCCAAAGGAAAAATTCCCAAGCATCTCAAAAAAGGTATGGTGTCTTGGGGTATGACCCACATTTTCAATATCATTTGTACGGATACACTTCTGGGATGTAGTGGCCCGCCTAAGATCGGTCTTGACTTTTCCTAAAAATATAGGCTTAAAAGGCACCATGCCTGCAATTGTAAGAAGAATAGTAGGATCATCAGGTACAAGTGATGCACTTGGCATTCTCTTGTGTCCCTTACTTTCAAAAAATGAGAGAAAACTCTCCCTTATCTCATCACCCTTCATATATCTCATATTATCGCCTCTTCCTTGATTTTTTGCATTTTTTGAGATTATAACATAAAGATAAATAAGGTGCAATAGTATTATGGGGGTCAGGTCTTGAAATGTGAACTTAATAATTCAAGAATATAGATACAGTATGTATAAGATATTAGATGCAGATGATGAGGCATTAGGTAGGATAAAGAGTGAGGCCTTGGCCTATCATTCCTCCCTTTTTGAAGGAAACTCTCAATCATTACTCCTCCCTTCGCAAGCTGACATTCCCCCAAAAATTACCACCATCTACCTTGAATTCTATAAAAGTGCTGTAATGTGAGTACTACTATAAGCCATATGGATTTCTCTAAGTTTCTAATACCACTATTAATCATATTTTTAAATCTTCTATAGAGACCTTCTCTTTTGTATCTCTGTTTCTTCTGTTCTTCTTCTCTTTCTTTTTCCTTTTTCTCTTTCTGTTCTTTTTGTATACCAACGCATAGACCTATTACATAACTAATTAGACTTATAATTATGAGTTTTTGTAATCTATTGTTTTGAGGTATCTTTTTTGTATAGGTTTCCCATTTTAGATATTGTTTTAAGTCTCTTATACCTTCTTCAATCCACATCCTTTTTTTATAATCTTCTACTGCAAGTGTTTTATCATATAGGCTTGTATTTAAATACCATCTTAGTCTTCTACCTTCTTTTCCTATGATTTCATTAACAACTAAATTGGTAGGTATTTTACTATTTTTCTTACCTAATTTTCATTAGTATATATACCTGGACTAAGGGATTCTAAGGGGATGAATACTTCTTCTTTTTCATTTTCTTTTCTGTTTTCCTTTTTCTTATTTATTTCTTCTTGTCTTTTATCTTCTTCATTTTCTTTATTATATAGTCCCATCCAAATGCTCTACATATATTAATAAGTCTATCTCCTTGAAATTCCCTATCTGCTATAATCTCATATGTGAATCTATATGATGATGTTAATGGTAGTATATCTCTTAATTCCCATAAGAAGTTTTCAATCCTTCCCCAGAAATCATATAGTTCATTAAGATATCTCCATATCTTTAAATAAATAGGTATACCTTTACCTTTATAACTTACAGATGCTATTAGTATAAGAAAGTCATCTCTTAATGTAGTAAAATCTATAAGTATTGTAATCCTTTTTCTCCTATTAAGCGAAAATAAGGTAGGGAGAATAACATCTTTACATATGCATTCCAAAATTCTCTACTATTTAGATTTAAGGTATCAAGGATCCTTGTTACCCTCTTATACTTATACTTCATAGATATATCCTCTTTAAAAGGGAGGAAAGATGATAAAGTCCATAGACGTATAGAATCAGAAAACCAAAATGCAACTATTAACTGAGAAAGACCTTTAATCTGTGGTATATGAAAGAAAGGGAATACTTTTTTATAAGTCTTACATATAGATAGTATCTATCCATATGTATATATTCATCCCTCCTTACTATTACTAATCTTTTCTTTCTTATTTATATTTAATTTATATTTAAGAATATTTATAGCATATTTTAGAAAATACAATATATAAGATGATAATAAGAGAAAAAAATGGGGGAATGGCAGCCCCCCTGACCAAGGAGGGGAGATGTTGGGGAGTAGTTAGCCTTCTTCTTTCAAAGGGAATCCCCAATCATTACTCCTCCCTTGCGAAGGAGAGAGCTGGGTGAGGTTGGTGTAAAGGGCTCAATCATTCTATATCCTTAGCCCATTTGGGGACCACAATGAGTGTGCGGACCGATAGGTCTTGAGGGGGACTTGAAAAGAGGAGGTGAAGCATGCTAAATCACATTAAGATATCCAAAAATTTTCATCTTGATGAGTTTGAATGTCCATGTTGTCATCTTGTAAAACTTGACCTAGGGCTTTTGAAGAAACTCCAGCGATTAAGGGATCTAATAGATACTCCATTGCATATCTCATCAGGTTACAGATGTGCCCGGGAAA
>JALVIU010000147.1 GCA_027028665.1 Candidatus Atribacteria bacterium
ACATCCCCACATCCTGTACCAAAAGAATAGGTGGTGCCTATTATGTAGATATATTTTCCCACATATAAATCCTCTGCCCAATCATCGAAAAACCCTCCATAATGTCTTTGCCAGATGATATTACCATCCTTCTTCGCTCTGACAATATACACATCCTTCATGCCAAAAGAGGGGGACATGGTGGAACCTACCAGAACGATACTCCCATCCTGTGCTATGTATAGGGCCTTTCCCAGTATATCCTCTTTGCCTTTTATTATCTTTTCCATACCCCATATTGGCATAGAAAATAGAAGGATAATTATAAATATAAGCCCAATTTTATAAAATATGCGCACCATCACTCACCTCTACCTCATAGACAGAAGGGGTAAGCCCTGTCTTTTCTCTGTATCTTGGAACAATGTATGATTTGAATTCATCTACTTTTTCCCTATCTAATAGGTTTATTGTACAGCCTCCAAAGCCTGCACCTGTCATACGGGCACCAATTACCCCAAATTCTCTCGCCAGATCAACTGCAGTATCAAGCTCAAAAGAGCTTACCTCATAGAGATGTGCAAGGCTTTCATGGGTTTTGAAAAGTAACTCTCCTACCCCTCCTATATCACCTCTTTTCAAAAGATCCACCACCTTTATTACCCTTTCATTTTCACCTATTACATGTTTCACTCTGTTTCTTATAAGTGGTGGTAAGCCATCTCTACAGGAGAAAAACTCCTCTTTTTCTACCTCTCCAAGATACCTATAATCTTTATTAAGACACCTATTTAAAATGGCAAGACCCTCTTCACATTCACTTCTTCTTTTATTATAGGCAGATGATGCCAGGGTCCTTTTTGCCTTTGTATCAAATACCAGAAGTGCTGTATCCTTAAGCTTAAAGGGTACATAAGAAAAGCCCAGGTTCTTAAAATCTATAAAAAGGGCATTGTCTTTTTTGCCAAATAAAGATATAGTCTGATCCATAAGACCACAGTTTACACCGATATATTCATTCTCCACCCTTTGCGCATATATAGGTATGAGTTTTTTCTCATATTTTACCTCCGCATAGGTCAAAAAGAGTAAGAGAAGGGATACTGTAAGTGCTGCAGAAGATGAAAGACCTGCACCTGTCGGCACATTTCCCAGAATAGTAAGATCTGCCCCATAAAGGGGAATGCCTATATCTTCAAGTACCCATAGTGTACCCTTTACATACCTTAGCCATAGTTCATCATCTTCGGTCCTCTCAAGCTCTCTTGTAGTGAATTCTCCATATTTTTGGAAATTCCCGGAGTAGACCCTTATAAGGGGGTCTTTCCTGGGAGATAGTGCTACCTGGATATATCTATCTATAGCAACAGGGAGTGCATATCCACCATTGTAGTCAGTATGTTCACCTATTATATTAACCCTTCCAGGTGCCTGAGAGATAAAACGTGGAAGCTTATCATATATATTCTTATGTAACTCTATTGTATTCATTTTATCTCCTTTTAAGAGAAGTAATTACCCCTCAAGTTCCTTTTAGTTCATCAACCTTATCCAATCCTTCTGCTTTAAGGCAGAAACCAGAACCCCTCCCAACTCCCTTTGCGAAGGAA
>JALVIU010000148.1 GCA_027028665.1 Candidatus Atribacteria bacterium
CTACCTTTACCTCTTTTAAGGCACCACTTGCTGCAAACTGTGCTACCCAGGTAGACCCAAGCTCTAATACATCAGGTGTATCTCCTGCAGCAAATGCAGTGACAATCTTATCAAAACCCTTATCCCACGTAAGTCTTTCCATCTCTACCTTTATCGTGGGGTTTTCTTTTTCAAAGTCAGATACCACTTTGCTCATCCACTTATCTGGCCAAAAGTTCCAGAACTTTAAAGTAGTATTCCCCCATCCCCAGCTGGCAAATGCCAAAAGTAGGATTATAGAGAATGCAAGTACATATAATTTTTTCATAACATTCCTCCCTTTATAAATTTTTTAAAAATTATACGGTAATCTACCTGTGGAGTCAATACCTTCTTTTAAAAAATTTATAAGTACATCTATAAAAACACTATCAAAACTGTAGGTAACCACATAATTTTCAGGTCTTTTTTTCATCCATAGCATATCATAAGGAGAAGAGGTGGATATTATAAGACTTTCTGGAGACTTTCTCAGCACAAGATCTGCAAACTTTATTACACCTGGATTTAGCATAGTATCAGGAAGAAGTAATATAATATTACCATCTTTTCTGTATTTGTTTATATATTTTGCATATTTATAAGGATTATCTTTTGTGCTGTATGTGATCTCTTCTATCTCTATCCCCTCTTTTTTTAATCTTTCTGTAAAGAGATCTGTAAATCTGTATCCTTCCTGTACCAGGGTAGAATTTATCCTTTTTGGTACCAGGATAAGGTATTTTCTACCCTTTTGAAGTTTCCAATTTCCCATTTTATATATTGCTTTTTTTGCTATAGCTTCTTTTGTTTTATAAGGATCGATCTCCTTTTCTATGGGTTTTAGTTTTGCCATCTGTACCTTTAACTTAAGCACCTTTTCTACTGCTTTATCTATTACCTCTTCAGGAATATTCCCATTTTTTACCTCACTTATAATATAATCTATGCTCTCATCAATTAATCCATCTTGATTTTTCCATATGATAAATATATCTACTCCAGAGAGGAGTGCCATCTTTATAGCCTTTGGTGTAGAATAATTCTTTTGTATTGCACCCATGAGCATATCATCACTTATAATAACCCCTGAAAATCCCATATCCTTTCTTAGTATCTCCATAGTCTTTTTTGAAAGTGTTGCAGGATAGCTGGGATCTATCGCATCAACTAATATATGTGCAGTCATAATAGCAGGTATATTATGTGATACAGCCTCCTTAAATGGAGGAAGATCTATCTTTTTGATCTCTTTTATGTTCCTTTCTATCCTGGGAAGCCCTATATGAGAGTCAGTATATGCTGCGCCATGTCCTGGAAAATGTTTACCTACAGGAATTATCCCACCATCTCTAAGCCCGTTTATATAAGGTATACCCATTCTTATTACCGTATCTGGATCACTCCAGAATGCCCGTACTCCTATAATAGGGTTTCTTGGATTACTGTTTACATCAAGTACAGGGGAAAAATTCATATTTATCCCTATTTCATGCAGAGATCGTCCTGTAAGATATCCAGCCTCATAGGATAACTCTTTATCATCTGCAGCACCTATTGCCATTTGGT
>JALVIU010000149.1 GCA_027028665.1 Candidatus Atribacteria bacterium
TCTTCCAAATGTCAAGTAGAATTTTTTGAAAAATACTGGAAAATTAATTATTATTTGGTTTTTGACACATCAATGAAGATGAAAGACAAAAACAAGGATAATATAGAACCAGAGCCTTTATTCTTGCAAAATAAAAGGAGAGCAAGGATAAACTAAAGTTTCCTTTATCCTGGAAAAGAGGTATTTATTTCTCTATAAATTTCTCCTTTCACAAAAAAGAGCAAAAGGCTTATTGAAATACTAAGAAAGAAATTCCTTTATATATTCTATAGCCTCTACTGCTGCCTTTTTAGCCTCTTTAGTAAGTCCTGTCCCATAAGAAAAATCATATCCTGTTACTGCAAGGAGGTAGGTCATTGGAAGGATGCCATATTCTCTCTTACAAAGGGAAAGTATGGTATTTACATCTATACTGTGAAACATATTATGGGTAAATTCATCCTCTGGAACAACCTTTATCAGGTTCCAGCCTTTACCATTTTCTAATTTGAGGGAGGAATCTATAAACAAAACAGTATCTGCCTCATATATCCACTCTGCAAGCTCAGGCACAAGCTGTTGCCCTATCCAGAAATCTATTTTATTTTGAGGAGGAGCCCAGATATATTTAAGACGTACCGTAATCCATATACCTATTGCATCATCTCTTCGAAAAGGATTTCCATATCCTATAATTTTTATCATAGTATGATTATAACATATATAAGGCTTATTATTGATGTAGTTTCAAATATAATTTTAAACTTTATAAAAATAAAAAATACCTTAAAAATTAATATAAAAATATATTTATATCTTTATATCCTATGCTACTCCAACTTTACTTTTATACTCTTCTATGTATCTCCACTTCTCTTCTGCAGTCTCTAAATTTTCGATATTATTTAGAAAATCCTCCAACGTCTCATTATTTCCCTTAAGGTTTTTTACCATATTTAGAAAGTTGTTAAATACAAAACTAGCATCCTCTCCCTCCAATATCTTTGCCGTCTCTTCTAAGAATTTCTTGCTGAGTGTAGAGTCTGATATTGAAAGATACGTATTTAACCATTTACTAAGGTCATAACCCTTCTCTTCTATTATGTCTTTTAGATCAATGAGCTGATTAAATGTATCTGCATCATTTTCCAATAAATCCCTCCCTCTTATAAGAAATGTAAGTATATTGGTACTATCTGGATTCTGAAGAAGAGCTGTTACGAGATCTCTAAAACCTACTTTTGTATCCTCATCTGTAATTTTTTGATAAAGTTCTGAGAGGCTGGAACCTAATTTGGATATTGTTAGAAGCTGGGTAGAACTGTTTAATATGGTATTTAGAGTATTATTATCTTCGTTTTTCTTTTCGAAAGTTGAGCTATATATATCAAATATTTGATTGAGAAGGGTGGATATTCCATTTACCTCCATACCACTCACCACCTTCTTTTTTCTATTTTTAGTTTAAAATAGAAATTTTGTCAAAAGTTGTCAAGAATCAGTATAAAAATTTTGTCCAACCACTGCTTATAACATATATTTGACAATCTTTAACGGCAATGCTATACTTTTAATAAAAGAAAAACTTTTACATAAGAA
>JALVIU010000150.1 GCA_027028665.1 Candidatus Atribacteria bacterium
AGCCTACAAGAGGTATAGATGTAGGTGCAAAATCTGAAATATATAGGCTTATCTCAGAACTTGCCAAACAGGGAAAATCTATTGTATTTGTAAGCTCTGAACTCCCTGAGGTGATAGGATGCTCAGATAGGGTATATTCTATGGCAAATGGAAGAATTACCCATGAATTCATAGAAGATGAGATAAATGAGGAGAATATATTAAAATACTGTCTCCAAAAAGAAATGGATGAAGGAGTAAAAATATGAAAATGAAAAAATCATTATTTGCAAATAGTGAATTCATAGTGTTCCTGGGGCTTTTAGGTATCGGAGCCTTTTTCTCTATAACATCTCCTGTATTCCTTACCAGTTTCAATTTACTTAATATCCTTCTTCAATCTTCTATCCAGGGGGTCATAGCAATTGGTATGACCTTTGTTATCCTTACAGGTGGTATAGACCTGTCAGTAGGATCTGTTGTGGCATTATCCGGAGTAATTATGGCATTAATGTTACATGCTGGAATACCTGTATTTTTAGTCATACTTATAAGTATTTTTTTTGGAATAGGTGTAGGACTTTTTTCAGGCCTTTCAATAACAAAGATAAGAATGGCCCCATTTATAGTGACTCTTGCAGTCATGGCTATGGCAAGAGGACTTACAATGGTTTTAAGTGATGGAAAGACAATCTTTTCTTTTCCTGCAAGTTTTGACTATTTCGGTTCAGGAAAAGTTGGTCCTATATCTGTGACAATTATTATATTTTTGGTTTATGCCCTTGTTGCTGAAATATTATTAAGACACACAGTGCTTGGTCGAAATATTTATGCAGTGGGATCAAATATAAAGGCAGCTGCATTATCTGGCATAAGAACTGATTGGATCTTAAATTTTGTCTATATTGTATCAGGGGTTTCCTGTGCTATTGCAGGAATTATTCTTACAGGAAGGCTTGATGCTGCGATGCCAACTGCTGCCACAGGATATGAACTTGATGCCATAGCTGCAGTAATTATAGGAGGAGCATCATTAAGTGGAGGAAAAGGTACCATAGTGGGTACCATTATCGGGGTTTTGATGATTGGAGTTATTAATAATGGCATGAATCTTTTAAATGTTCCTCCCTTTTGGCAGAGCTTTATCAAAGGAGCAGTTATATTTATTGCTGTTATGATTGATAGTTTAAAGAATGCTAAAAAAGAAGGGTAGGTGATTTGTATGTTAAAAGGCATACCAAGAGTGCTTTCTCCAGAATTGCTTATGGTGCTTGCTCAGATGGGGCATGGAGATGAGATTGCAATTGTAGACGGTAATTATCCTGCAGAATCCTCTGGACCTCCTGTAATTCGAGCAGATGGGCATGGTGTCCCTGAGATAATGAGGGGAATTTTATCCCTTTTACCCCTTGACACTTTTGCCTCAGAAAATGTGTTTTTTATGGATAATGGAAAAGAAGAAAAGCCACCTATCTGGGAAGAATTTTTAGATGCAATAAAAGAAGCAGAAGAGGAAGGTAGAATAAAAGCACTTGGAAGGTTCGAGTTTTACGATAGGGCAAAGAATGCATTTTGTATTGTTGCTACAGGTGAAA
>JALVIU010000151.1 GCA_027028665.1 Candidatus Atribacteria bacterium
GGAATAGAAGATAGGGTTCCTGACCATCTTAAGAATGCTACATTTAAAGGGGAAAGGAAGATGGGAAAGGGTGTAGGATATAAATATCCACATGATTTTCCAGGTCACTATGTTAAACAGATATATACACTTCATGGAAAAAAATTCTACTTTCCATCGAATAATGGGTATGAAAAAGAGGTAAAAAAGATCTTAGAAAAATTAAAAAGAAATGATAAATAACTTAGAAAAATTAAAAGAGCAAATAATAGATGAAATAAGAGAGGTTACATCTGGTGAAGAGGTGGTAGTTGCCTTTTCTGGGGGTATGGACAGCACTCTTGCCTTATCTTTTGCCAAAGAAGCGTTGGGAAAGGATAAAGTAGAAGCAGTAACGATAGATTGGGGTTTTTATGCATATAAAAAATCGAGAAAAAATATAGAAAAACTTATAGAAATACTCGATGTAAAACATACCTTTATACCAGGGGAAAAGGAAATAGAGTCCTTACATACAAAGGGTCCAGGATGTAATAGATGTGTAAAAAAGATAAAGATACCTATACTAAAAAGATATGCCGGGGAAAGAATTATAATAGGTGGTGCGAATCAGTCAGATAGTTGGGGAAAACAACATATAAAGATACTGGACAATATATACTCTCCCTTAATAGAATTAGAAAAGAAAGAAATAAGAGCATTACTTAACTATATTGGTGTTCCTATTCTGAGAATAGGAGAAAATAGTGAAAGAGAAGGATGTTTATTAAAGCATATATGGAAGCCTCTTGCATCTTCCTATTATCATGGTCGCGCAGTTGTTTTGGCAAATGAAGTCCTTATAGATTATTTAGATGAAATAGGGTATAAAAGGAATATAGCAAATGTAAAAATTATCGGTCCTCTTGGCAAAAATATTGCCCTTATAAATATATCCCCTATCCCAGAGGGTACGATAAAAAAGGAAATAGAGATACTTATAAAAAACATAAAAGAGATCGATGAGGCCTATATTGTAGATAGGGCCATTACCCTTGTAATACGGGCAAATAAGGGACAGATACAAAACCAAGAGGTACGATATTGGATAGAGAAGGGGAGAATAGCTGTAGATTTTGGTGTACCTGTAAAATTTAGATGGCTTTTATCTCACAATAGAAAACTCAATTCCTTCCATGTAGTTGATTATGAAATAGGGGGTGAACTATGAAAAAGATACTTGTTATATCTGATACCCATATACCCAATGTAGCACTTGAGCTTCCTAAAAAGATAATAGATGCAGCAAAGCGGGTAGATCTCATTATTCATGCAGGAGATATTATTTCAATAGATGTAATACATGAACTAAAGGCATATGCAGAGGTATATGCAGTTCATGGAAATGTGGATAGATATGATAAATACTCTTATTCATTGCCAGATAAATTAATTGTTGATATAGAAGATGTAAAAATCGGTATTACACATGGTGGAGGTGCACCCTGGGGAATTATTGGAAGAGTAAATAAGATGTTTCCACAACTTGATAAACTCGATATGATAATATTTGGACATACCCATCATCCATTAATAGAAAAAAGAGATGG
>JALVIU010000152.1 GCA_027028665.1 Candidatus Atribacteria bacterium
CAGATACAAAACCGTTTACCTGCTCGTTGAATCCCCAGTTTATAGAATCCTTTGGAGATGCATCATGGAAGATTTTTACATAGAGCTTAAGTCCCTCTATTGCACGAGGATCTGTAAAGTAAGGTGTACCATCTTTTTTCATATAAATATTGCTTGGATCAATATCATCAAGGAAAGAGGTTGCAACAAGGTCAGAGAACTTAAACTCCCATGCCTTCCCTCTAAAGGAGAAACCATACTGATTTTTGGCAGGATTTGTAATTTTCTTTGCAGCTTCATAGAGTTCATTCATAGTCTTTGGTACTTCTGATTCTTTTATCATATCTGTTCTGTAAAATAATGCCTTAATATAGAAGTCCTGAGGAATAAGATATACAGTATTATTTACTGTCCTTGCTGCCTGCCATGCAATAGGAAGTAAAGTCTTTGCATCTTTCCACTCTTTTACATATGGCTCCAGATTCTCAAGTTTACCATTGTTCACAAACTGTTTTACAGTATAGTCTCTTACTTCAACTATATCAAGTGGCTGATTGGTATTTAGCATAAGGGTTGCCTTCTGATCTGCCTGTTCATAAGGTGGTGAAATAAGATTGATATGGATATCTGGGTGCAATTTTTCAAAATCTGCTATGATGCTCTGTAAAAGTTTTGTTCTTCCAGGACTTGTAAGTACCTCGATAAAATTAAGTGTAACCTTTGAAAATGCAACTGTAGTTGCAAGAAGGGTAACAATTAATACCAAACTCAAAATTAAACCTAACTTCTTCATAACACTCCCTCCTTATCATTATTTTGGCCTAAATTAAAGTTTTTATAGGTTAAACTCTCACCTCCTTTTTTTAAATTAATTACGATTACTTACTATTTGTTCCATAAAAATTTTAACATATGAAATTATTTTAGTCAATTATTAAATCACTTTTTTCACTTATTTTATCATTATTATTTTTATTCATCCCTGATATATTATTTGTTAGATATATTATTTGTTATTTTACTTTGCAAGATAATAGATAATAAATCCCAGTGCACCAAGCTCTAAGATCCCAAAGAGAAAGAGCCAACCTAAAAGGGACGAACGGCTTCCTCTTATATCACGGGATACTTCTGAATAGTAGTAATCAAATTTTTCAGAGATGGTTTTAAGTAAAAGATCTCTCAATGCATCAGTATTATAGTTTATAGAATCGTGAAAAGATTGTACTTTTTTTTCGATTCCTTCAAAAAGTGGCAATATCTCTTTTTTTACCTCGGGCAATATGGCACTTACCTTTTCATCAAATGCACTTTCCATCCTTTCAAGCCGTGCGCTAAGCTCTCTCTCTATGGATTCCTTTATATCTCCTACCTTAGATTCTATCTCTGACTTAAGATAGGAGATACCCTCCTTTAATCCCTCATTTTCTGCTTTTATTTCTCGTATTACACTCTCTAAAATACTAGTAATAGCACGTTCTATCTGAGTATTAACCTCTTCCTTGAGTGAAGATATCCTCTGGGAAACCTCTTCCTCTAATATACCCTTTATATTTTTTTCAACCTCTTCCAATCGT
>JALVIU010000153.1 GCA_027028665.1 Candidatus Atribacteria bacterium
ACCCAGTGCCTGAAACCAAACAGGGTCTGAGAGCCTATTTAGTACCTCATCTGGGGCAAATTCTATTACAATAAACCGCACTATCTCTCGAGATAGTTTTACCATCCGGTCAAAGAGCCACTTTGGTGCCTTACCTCCATGAAGAGGAAGGTGTGCAACACCTGTTCTCATCTTGCGATACCTCTTCCCTTTTACTAATAGTATAGCATAAATCTATCTACCTCTCTAAATCACACCTTTTACACACAGTGTCAACTTGACTTCCAGTTAGGATATACCCTAACTTCACCCAGCCCTTTCCTTCAAAAGGAAAGGGCTTCTTACTCATCCAGATCTCCCCTCCCTGAAAGGGATGGGCTGGAGGAGGGTAGTGGTTCTATACTATTCCTTTACAAATTCCCCTGATTTAGAGAATTTCTCATAACTAATTATAAAAAATCATTGCTTTTCCTATTTTTTTGAGGTATAACTATACTTGACAATGTTATTATATAGTTATATAATTATGAAAACATTAAAAATAGGAGGAAGCATATGGCAAACAAGGTTGATGTAGCAATTATCGGAGGGGGGCCAGGCGGTACACCTGCTGCTATGCAGCTTGCGGCAAAAGGGAAGAAGGTATTGCTTGTAGAAGCATCTGGCAAACTCGGTGGCGCATGTCTTTTTGTAGGATGTATCCCCTCAAAGATCATTAAACACTTTGCAGACGAACCCCTATTTCAACATAGGCCCCTGGCCTTTAAATGGGAAAGAATAAAGGATAGGATGGAGCATATATTAAATGGAAGATCTGATGCAGCCATTAAGAAGCTAAATGCTTTACCCAGTGCAACATTTATCCCGGGTAAAGCATCCTTTATTTCAAATAATGAGATAAGTATAGAAAAGAAGGATGGAGAGAAAGAGACATACACCTTTGATAATGCAATAATTGCCACAGGTGCTACATCATTTATCCCCCCATTTAAGGGTGATGGAGTAAAAGATGTGCTTACAAATGAGACATTCTTTGCATTAGAAGATCTACCAGAATCTCTCCTTATAGTAGGTGGAGGACCTATAGGCGTAGAACTTGCCCAGATGCTTACCAAATTGGGCGTGAAATGTACCATAGTTGAACTTCTCGATACTATCCTCTATGGGATTGTAGACCCTGAATTTGTAGGGATCCTTACCAAAAGGCTTGAAGATGATGGTATAGATATATATACATCCTCAAAGGTAAAGGAGATAAATAAATATGGAAAAGGATTTAAAACGATATTTGAAGACCCTGATAAGAAAGATAGGGAGATAAGAACAGATCAAGTGCTTGTGGTTACAGGAAAAGTTCCCAATGTAGGGGGATTAAATTTGGATGCCACAGATATTAAATATGATAGAAAAGGTATATTAACAGATGAATATCTCCAGACTACAGTAAGTGGCATATATGCAACAGGTGATGTTATTCAGGGTCCAAAATTTGCACATACCGCTACATATGAATCAAATATTGCCGCTATGAATATCCTCATGGGCAACAGCCAGAAGGTAGATTTCTCT